>JBEKLU010000013.1:0-61983 GCA_050010035.1 Roseiarcus sp. | reverse complement strand
ATCGCATGCCGGGCGAATTCCTCCATCGACCGGTTCGACTTGGCGTCTCCGACGAAGACGCTGGATGGGCCGCCCGCCTCGCGAGCCAACGCGGCGGTCTCCTCCAGCGCGGCGGCGTCGCGCCCGAAACAGGCGACGGCGTAGCCGCTGCGCGCCAAGGCGAGCGCGATCGCGCGACCGATGTTGCGGCTGGCGCCGGTGACCAATGCAACCCGTTGCGTCGCCATGCCTTCACACCTTCGCGTAGCGCTTCCCCGGCTCGGGCAGAACAAAGACGCCCTTGTTCAGCCATTGACCGCCGTCGGCGACCATCACTTCGCCATTGATGTAGTCCGCGGCCGGCGAACACAGAAACAGGCCGACCTCCACGAGTTCCTCGACCGTCTGGAAGCGGCCGGCGGGGATGGTGTCCAATATCTTTCTTTGGCCTTTTTCCGTGGGCCATAGCACCGTGCGCGACTGCTCGGTGTCGACGAAACCGGGGGCCAAGCAGTTTATCTGGACGTTTTTCGGCCCCCACTCGACCGCGAGGGTTCGCGACATGGCGATCACCCCCGCCTTGGCGGCGGCCGAATGCACCGTGCCAGGGCCGCCGCACCACGCAAATGAAGCCGACAGGTTCAGGATCTTGCCGCGCCCCTGCCGCACCATCCGTTTGCCGGCCGCCAGCGTGCAATACGCGGTGCCGTTGAGGACGATGTTGATCACCGTGTTCCATCCGTTCGGCGTCAAGTCCTCCGCGCGCGCGAGAAAGTTTCCAGCCGCGTTGTTGATCAGCACGTCGATCGCGCCGGTCTCGTCCACGATGCGCTCGACGCAGGCTTCGACGTCGTCGGGCTTGCGGATGTCGAGGCGACAGACCAGCGATCGCCCGCCGGCGGCTTCGATCGCTCGCGCCGTTTCCTGCAACAGGTTCTCGCGCCGACCGGCGAGCGCGACCCTCGCTCCCAGTTCGGCCGCGCGCAAGGCGAAGCCTTTACCCAGCCCGGTGCCCGCGCCGGTGATGAGGACGGTCTTCCCGGTAAAGGCGCCGAGTGCCAGCATCTGCCCTCCACAGGCCAAGAGAGGAAACCTGAAGTCGACGCCGCAACAGACCGTCGCGTCGCCCAGAGGGGGTTCGGTGTCTTCGTCTTCGCTGCGCTTCGCGCCTCGACCGGATCGAGCCTCGCCGCCCTCCGCAACTCGGCTCCGCCGGTGATTCCTATTTTTCTCGCCCCGATCCGTTCCTCGGCGACTGACGTCGCAGCGGGAAAGAACCAGCGCGGCTCGGCGTCCATCTACCTAATGGCCGTTTGGCATACTAAACGAACTGCGCCGCGCTTGCAACTACATTCCGACCGATGCGGTCGCGCCGCCCGGGATCGGCGGCGGACGCCGGCGCGCTGCGGATTTGCCGCGGGCGCGCGGCCGATGCGGCGCCTCATTTCGTGGACGAAGGGGCGCGGCCGGTCGTGCGCGCGCCCGGCGCCTCCGTCGGCGGGTCTTCTCCCACGCCGCCGGCCGCACGGCGGTCGGCCGGGAGGGGCGCCGAGCGGCCTGCAGAAGATTCGCGGCCGAGCGCCGCCGCCTCGAATGCAGGCGGGTCAGCCATGGATCCGCGCGCAGGACGGCGAAGCGCGTGTTTCCGGCGGCGCGCACGTCGAGGCGACGGCGCCCGGCGGCGCGAACGGCGGCGGGATTGAGCCTCCGTCCCGAAGAATTGCCGGGGGGGCAACCGTGCCGCGGGCCGCCGGTGGTCGGGCGCCGCTTTCCCCGTATTTCTTGCGGCCTCGCGGCGACCGTCTCGAGGGCGGCGATGGCCTGCGGGGCGCGGCCCGCCGCCCGTAATGCACCTACCTAACGACCGGTTGATATGGTCGGTGAACGGTGCTATCCTTTTTAATATTCATTCGCTGGGGATTGGCGGCGATCGGGCGAACCTTTGCCTCGAGCCGCTCTTCGCCACGTCGAGGAACACGGAAAAGACGCGGGTAGGGATCGCCGGGCTGGTTTGCGTCGCCATCGTCGCGAAGCGCTCGGCTGGGGTTCCTTCCTCGACCGTTGTTTCCTGCGGCCGGCGTTTGACGTGGATCGACATGGGCCGAGAGCTCGGCCGAACTGTTGCGTTTTTGTCTTCTGGCCGGACTGCGATGCGATCGCCGGCATATCTCGTGGAGACCAGGGAAGATGACCATCATTGATTCTCTTGTTTTGGTCGGCGACGAAGACTTTCGTCTCAACCAAAACGCCTATGCCGCGGTCATCGCCGATCTCCATGCCCGGCGCCGTCGCGCCAGCGAAGGCGGCTCGGAAAAGGCTCGCGCCAAACATCTGGCGCGCAAGAAGCTGCTGCCCAGGCACCGGGTCGAGGCGTTGCTCGATCCAGGCTCGCCGTTTCTCGAGATGGCCCAGCTGGCCGGAGAGGGCAAGTACGACGGGGTTCCGCCCGGCGCCAGCATCATCACCGGCATCGGATTGGTTTCCGGCCGCCTCTGCATGATCATCGCCAACGATTCGACGGTCAAGGGCGGCACCTATTACGGCATGACCTGCAAGAAGCACGTGCGCGCCCAGGCCATCGCCTGGGAACACCGGCTTCCCTGCATCACGCTGGTGGACAGCGGCGGCGGGTTCTTGCCCGACCAGGCCAATATTTTCCCCGACGTCGGCCAGTTCGGCGGCGTTTTCAACAACCAGATACGGATGTCGGCCGAGGGTATTCCGCAGATCGCGGTGGTGATGGGTCCATGCACCGCCGGCGGCGCCTACATCCCGGCCTTGTGCGACGAGGCGGTGATCGTGCGCGGACAAGGCTATATGTACCTGGGCGGCCCGGAGCTGACTTTCGCCGCGACCGGCGAGCGGGTGGACGCGGAGTCGCTGGGCGGCGCCGAGATGCACTGTCGCGTCAGCGGCGTGACGGACCACATCGCCGAGGACGACCGGCACGCGCTCGCCATTACCCGCGAGCTCGTCCGCGATCTCGGCGAGCAGCCCGCGCCGCGCTGGGAGCGCGCCGCGTCGCTGCCGCCGCGGTACGATCCGCGCGAGATCTATGGGATCATAAGTCGCAACCCGAAGATCCCCACCAATACGCGCGAGATCCTGGCGCGCTTCGTCGACGACAGCCGCTTTCAGGAATTCAAGCCGCTGTATGGCGACACCATCCTCACCGGGTTCGCCAGCATTCACGGTTACAAGGTCGGCATCCTGGCCAATCAAGGCGTGTTGTTCAGCGAGAGCGCGATCAAGGCGGCCCATTTCATCGAGCTTTGCTGCCAGCGCGACATCCCCCTGGTCTTCATGAGCGACGTCACCGGCTTCATGGTGGGACGCGCCTCCGAACAGAACGGCATCGCCAAGGCCGGCGCCAAGATGCTCCAGGCGATGGCCTCGGCCAACGTGCCCAAGTACACCGTCATCATCGGCGCCTCCTATGGCGCCGGCTACATGTCGATGTGCGGACGCCCCTTCCATCCCACCGCAATGTTCGCCTGGCCGACCGGCCGCGCCGCGATCATGGGGCCGGAGCAGGCGGCCATCGTGCTTTCGCTGGTGCGCGAACAAATTCTCAAGAGCGAAGGCAAGACGTGGAACGCCGAGCAACAGGAAGCGTTCAAGGCGCCGATTCGCAAGGAATACGAGGAATTCCAGAACGCCTACCATTGGTCGTCCAACCTCTGGGTCGACGGCATTCTCGATCCGGTCGAAACGCGCGACACGATCGGGCTGATGCTCGATCTGGCGGCGCGCACTCCGGCCAAAGACACCAATTTCCGCGTATTCAGGATGTGACCATGAGGCGTATCAACAAGGTGCTCATCGCCAACCGCGGCGAAATCGCCTGCCGAATAGCGCGCACGTGCCGCCGGCTGGGCATTCAGGTGGCGACCGTGCATTCGAGCGTCGACCGATGGGCCCGCCACGTGCGCGAAATCGGCGAGTCGATCGAATTGGGCGGCGCAGCGTCGAGCGACAGCTATCTCGACATCGACGCCATTGTCGCCGCCGCCAAGCGGGTTGGCGCCGATGCGGTCCACCCGGGTTACGGCTTTGTCGCCGAAAACGCCGATTTCGTTCGCGCGCTCGACGCCGCGAAGCTGATTTTCATCGGCCCCACGGCCGACACCATCGAAGGGCTGGGCGGCAAGGCCAGGGCCAAGGCCGAGGCGGAAAAGCGGGGAATCCCCGTGGTGCCGGGCAGCAAAGGCGCAATGAGCGATCCCGGCGAAGTCGCCGCGCTCGTGCGCGGCATGAAGTTGCCGGCGCTGATCAAGGCCGTGGCGGGCGGCGGCGGGCGCGGCATGACTTTGGTCGAATCGCTCGACGACCTCGAGGTTCGCATCGAAAGCGCGATGCGCGAGGCGCAAAAGGCGTTCGGCGACGGCCAACTGATCGTCGAACGCTATCTGCCCAGGGTGCGCCACATCGAAGTGCAAATCGCCGGGGACGGCCACGGGAATGTGATTCATCTGTTCGAACGCGAGTGTTCGCTGCAACGTCGCCATCAGAAAGTGGTCGAGGAAGCGCCGTCCGTCGGATTGCCTCATGCGATGCGCGAAGCGCTCCTGGCCAATGCCTGCCGGCTGGCGGCGGGCCTGGACTATCGCGGCTTGGGCACGGTGGAATTCATCGTCTCGGGCGACGACTATTATTTCCTCGAAGTGAACCCGCGCCTGCAGGTGGAGCATCCGGTCACCGAGGAGATCACCGGTCTCGATCTCGTCGAAATGCAGCTCAGCATCGCCAATGACGGAAGGCTGCCGATAACGCAGAACGAGGTCCACGCGCGCGGGCACGCGATTGAAGCGCGCGTGTGCGCCGAGGACGCGCAGGCCCGCTTTCTGCCGGCCACCGGGAAAATCGCCCTGGCGGAATTTCCCGAATCCCCGATCCGCGTCGAAAGCGGCGTCGCCAGCGGCGACGAGATTTCGCCTTATTACGACTCGATGATCGCCAAGCTGATCGCGCATGGCGAAAGCCGAGACGACGCGATCGACAGCCTGCTTGCCGGACTGCGGCGCACCACCGTGGTGGGGCTGACCACCAATCTCGAATTTCTGCAAGACCTGTTGACGCTGGATGAAGTCCGGCGCGGCGACTGCCACACCCGATTGATCGACGAGCGCTGGAACGGGACGGCGGTCGCCAAACGCGAGCCGCCCGCCGAGCATCTGTGCGCGGCGGCGTTGCTCTGCCTGATGCGCGCGCGCGCCGGCGCCGACCTGGGCTGCTGGACGCAGTGGAGCGGGTTCACCGGATGGCGCTACTCGATCGGGCCGGACGGCGTGGGGCCGCAGCCGGCGATCGTCCTGAAATCCGGCGGCGGGTCGTGGCCGGTGCGCTTTTCCCGGCACTTGGAGGACGGCGCGCAGCTCGTCGCCTTCGGCGACCGAACTTTGCGCACCATGCTGCGCAAACTCGTCGGCGATCGCTTTCTGCTGCAATGCGACGGCCGCACTCTGGAACTGACCATGATGTGGGCCGAGGGCAAGGTTCAGCTCGAGAGCGCGCTCGGCGCCGACGTGTTCGATTATGCGCCTTATCTGGAAGGCGCCGCCCTCGTGGCGCCGCCCAGCGGCCAATTGACGGCGCCGATGATGGGCATGGTGGTGAAAGTGAACGCTGGTCGGGGCGAGCGCGTCGTTCGGGGGCAGGCGGTGCTGATTTTGGAATCGATGAAGATGGAGCTGCACGTGTGCGCGCCGCACGACGGCGTCGTGAAAGAACTGCGTTGCCGGGCCGGCGACATGGTCGAGCGGAGCGCGGTGCTCGCAGTCGTCGCCGCCGAAGCGGCGCCGGCTGCGCCGGCGTCCGGCTAGGATGCGAGCTGCAAGATGAGGCGCGGAACGGGATGAGTGTTCGCTTCGTATGTGTCTATTGCCATGGCGGTTGATCCTGAAAAACTGAAAATGGCCATGCCTATGGTGACGCGTCACGCGTTCACCAGACGCGACGCCATACTGTACGCCCTCGGCGTCGGCGCGGCGCTCGGACGCGCGGTCGACGCCCGCGCCCTGCGCTTTGTCTACGAGGAGGGCCTGCAGGCGCTGCCGACGATGGCGGTGGTTCTCGGATATCCGGGGTTCTGGCTGCGCGAACCCCGGTTCGGGCTCGACTGGCCGCGCATCCTGCATGCCGAGCAGGCGGTTGAAATCCATCGTCCGCTGCCCGTCGAAGGCGCCGTTCGCGGCGAGACGAACATCGAGAACCTCTTGGACAAGGGCAAAGACAAGGGCGCCGTTCTCTACCTGCGTCGCGAGGTTTTCGACGACCGCTCGGGGGAACTGCTGGCGACCGTGCGGCAGACTTCGTTCCTGCGCGGCGACGGTGGATTTGGCGGCCGCCGGGACGGCGGACGCGAACCGTTCCCGATCCCGGACCGGAGCTGCGACATCGTCCTGGAAAGTCGGACCACGCCCGAGCAGGCGCTGATCTACCGGTTGTCCGGCGACCACAATCCAGTCCACGTCCTGCCCGAGGTCGCCCGGCGAGCGGGGTTCGAGAAGCCGATCCTGCACGGCTTGTGCACCTATGGCGTGGTCGGGTGCGCCCTGCTGACTCATCTCTGCGCCGACGACGCGAGTCGCCTTCGCCGGCTGGACGTCAGATTTTCCAGCCCGGTTTTTCCGGGCGAGTCCATCCGCACCGACGTGTGGCTTCTCGCGGACGGCAAGGCGGCTTTCCAATCGCGCGTCGTCGAACGCGACGTGCTGGTTCTGAACAACGGCTACCTGGAGATTCGTTGATTATGGTCGGAATCGTCGCCTTCGGCGCCTACGTCCCGCGCATGCGTTTGCAGCGCTCCGCCGTGGTGGCGGCCAACAGCTGGTTCAATTCCGCGCTCAAGTCCCACGCCAAAGGCGAAAAGGCGGTGGCGAACTGGGACGAGGACTCGATTACGATGGCGGTCGAGGCGGCCCGCGACAGCCTCAATGGACAGGATCGAGAGGCCATCGGCGCCCTGTTCCTGGCGTCGACGACGCTGCCTTTCGCCGACCGGCAAAACGCGGCGATCGTCAAGGAGGCGCTCAACCTCGGCGATCACGTCGCGACGCTCGACGTCGGCGGCAGCCGCAGGTGCGGCGTGTCGGCGCTGATCCAGGCCGTCGCCAGCGCCGCAAGCGACGGGACGACGCGGCTGTGCGTCGCCTCGGAGAAGCCGAAGGATCGGCCGGCTTCCGAGTCGGAGCTGACGCATGGAGACGCCGCCGCCGCCTTTGTGGTCGGCGCGCAGCGCGAGATCGCCCGTCATCTGGCGTCCTACACGCTGTCGGCGGATTTCGTCGACCATTTCCGCGCCCAGGGGCGAGACTACGACTACGAGTGGGAGTCGCGGTGGATCAGGGACGAGGGTTACGGCAAGCTGGCGCCCCAGGCCGTCGCCGGCGTCCTTCGCCGCGCCGATCTGCGCGCCGATCAGATCGACGTTTTCATCCTGCCCACGTCCATTCGCGGGCTCGCGGCCGCGATCGCCAAGCAATGCGGAATCCGATCGGCGGCCGTCGCGGACGATCTGGGCGCCGTTCTCGGCAATTGCGCGGCGGCCCACCCGCTCGTGATGCTGGCGAGGAGCCTCGAGACGGCCGCTGCGGGGCAGCGTATTCTCGTGGCCGGTTTCGGATCGGGCTGCGACGCGATCGTCTTCGAGCGCACCGACGCGGCGGCTTCGCCGGGTCCGTTGCTCGGCGTCGACGGCTGGCTGGCGCGGCGCAAGCCGGAGTCGAATTACGTGAAATATCTCTGCCTGCGCGGCCAGCTCGACATCGAACGCGGAATGCGCGCCGAGTTCGACCAGAAGCAACCCTTGACCGCGCTGTGGCGCAGCCGCAAGACCGTTCTGGGGCTGGTGGGCGGCCGCTGCACGCAGACCGGCGCCGTGCAATTCCCGCGTTCGCAGATAGGGGTTTCGCCGAACAATCACGCGATCGGAACTCAGGAAGATTATCCGCTCGCCGATCGGAAGGCTCGCATCCTGACCTACACCGCGGACCACCTCACCTACACCCCCGATCCTCCCGCCTGCTATGGAATGATCGAGTTCGACGGCGGCGGTCGCATGCATGCCGAATTCTGCGACCTCGAACCGGAAGACGTCGAGGTCGGCCGGGAGATGCGGATGATGTTCCGCATCAAGGCGGTCGACGCTCAGCGAGGATTCATTCGCTATTTCTGGAAGGCCACGCCGGCCGAGTCGTCATAGGGGATCAGCTGCCATGGCAAGCGGAATCAGGGACAAGGTCGCCATAATCGGCATGGGATGCGCCCGCTTCGGCGAAAGGTGGGACGCGGATGCCGACGCTCTCATGGTGGAAGCCTATTTGGAGGCGCTGACCGACGCGGGGATCGAGCCCGGCAGGATCGACGCCGCTTGGCTCTCCGTGGCGATGGACTCCATCAACGTCGGGCCTTCCGGCATACCGGCCTCGGTCGCGCTTCGGCTCGACAATGTCGCGGTGACCAAGGTGGAGAACTATTGCGCTTCCGGAACCGAGGCGTTTCGAGGCGCGGTTTATGCGGTCGCCAGCGGCGCCGCCGATATTGCGCTGGCGATCGGCGTCGAAAAGCTGAAGGACACCGGTTACGGCGGGCTGCCGGTCAGAAGCCGCGGAACCATGTTCGACATGATCGGCGTGGTCGGCTCGGCGCCGGGCAATTTCGCGCAGCTCGCCGGGGCCTATCGAGCCCGCCACAACATCGCAAAAGACGACCTCAAGCGAGCGATGGCGCACGTATCGGTCAAGAGCCACGCCAACGGAGCCAAGAACCCGAAGGCTCATTTGAGGAAGCCGATCGATATCGACACGGTGCTCAACGCTCCGATGGTGGCGGAACCGCTCGGTCTCTACGACTGCTGCGGCGTCTCCGACGGCGCCGCCTGCGCGATCGTGACGACGCCCGCCATCGCCCGCTCCCTGGGCGCAAGGGAGCTGGTGACGGTCAAGGCGTTGCAGCTCTCCGTATCGAACGGCTGGGAGCTCCAGGGCGCGGGTTGGGACGGCAGCTACTTTCACACCGCCCGCATTGCGGCCGATCGCGCCTACCGGGAAGCCGGAATTACCGATCCCAGGCGCCAAATCAGCCTGATGGAGGTTCACGACTGCTTTTCGATCACCGAGCTGGTGACGATGGAGGATCTTCGCATCAGTCCGCCGGGCGGGGGCGTCAAAGACGTGCTCGACGGCGTGTTCGACTCGGACGGCGACATTCCCTGTCAGATCGACGGCGGACTGAAGTGCTTCGGGCACCCGATCGGAGCTTCCGGGCTGCGCATGATCTATGAAAACTACCTGCAGATGCTGGGACGCGCCGGCGAACGCCAACGGTCCAAGCAGCCGGTTCTGGGGCTGTCGCACAATCTCGGCGGAATGCCGAACCAGAATGTCTGCGCGGTCGCCATCATCGGATTGGACGGGGCCTGACGATGGACGCAGGCACGCTCGCGGAGTTCCGGGACACGATCCGGCGGTTCGTCGCCAAGCGGCTGGTGCCGCTGGAAGACCAGGTGGCGGAAACCGACAAGATCCCCGACGAGGTCCTCGACGAGATGCGGGCGCTCGGCCTGTTCGGCCTCACCACGCCCGAAGAATACGGCGGGCTCGGCTTGAGCTCGGCGGAGGAAATCGAACTCGTCATGGAGTTGTGCTGGGCCTCGGCCGCCTTCCGTTCGAGCGTCGGCATCAATCTGGGACTTGGCTCGCAAAGCATCTTGCGGGACGGGACGCCTGAACAGCGCGCCTATTGGCTTCCCAAGATCGCCAGCGGCGAAGTGATCACCAGTTTCTGCCTCACCGAACCCGATTCGGGTTCGGACAGCGCGGCGCTGCGGACTCTGGCGATCCGCGATGGGGACGGCTACGTCCTCAACGGGACGAAGCGCTATATTACGAACGCGCCGGTGGCGGGCTTGTTCCTGGTCATGGCCAAGACGAACCGCGACCGCCTGCCGGGCAACAAGCATATCTCGGCCTTTCTCGTGCCTGCCGGCACGCCGGGCGTCGTTGTCGGCAAGAAGGACCGCAAGATGGGCCAAAGCGGCGCCTGGTCGGCCGACGTCCACTTCGAGGATGCGCGGGTGCCGGCCGATTCGATCATCGGCGGGATCGAGGGACAGGGCTTCGCCACCGCCATGAAGTCGCTGGATCGCGGCCGCATCAGCGTCGCCTCGGTCTGCGTGGGGCAGGGGCGCCGGATACTGCACGAGGCGGTTCGCTACGCCAGGGAACGCAAGCAGTTCGGCAAAGCGATCGGAGAATTCCAGCTCGTGCAGGCGATGCTCGCCGACAGCCAGGCCGACCTCTACGCGGCCGAGTGCATGGTTCGCGATACCGCGAGGCGCTACGACTCGGGCGAGAGGGTCTCCTTGCAGGCTTCGTGCACGAAGATGTTCGCCTCGGAGATGGTCGGACGCATCGCCGACCGCGCCGTCCAGATTCACGGCGGCGCCGGCTACATGAGGGACAGCGCGGTCGAACGGTTCTACCGCGATGTCAGGCTGTTTCGGATTTACGAGGGCACGACCCAGATCCAGCAATTGATTATCGGGCGCGAACTGATGCGCGATCGAGAGCCTTGACGACTGCGCGAAATGCGGCGACGAGGTCGCGCCAGGGTCCGGCTGACGGAAGCGGCGATTCGTTTTTCGATCGCCGACTCGGCGTCGGCCTGCGCAGCGTGAACCGCCGCCGGCGACGCCTTTCACCGCCGATGACGCGGTCGTCGCCAGCGACCGTGCGGCGTTGACATCTGCGAGCGTTCTGTCATGATAAACGAACCTTTCTAACGATAGTTTGGGACGGCCGTCATGCCACATGAAGGGGCTTCCAAGCGGCGCCGCAAATCGAGCGCGGCGAACGCGGCCAGCGCCAGATCGGCGGATCCCACTCGTGAACAGATACTCCAAGAAGCCGCTAAGTTGTTTCGCAATCAGGGGTACGCGTCGACCACCCTGCGCCAGATCGCCAGCGCGATAGGAATTAAGGCTGGCAGCATTTATTACCACTTCACCTCGAAAGACGAACTACTCGGAATCATTCTCGACGCCGGCATCCAGGTCGTCGCCGATGAAGTGCGGAATAGAATTGAGGCGCTGCCGCCGACTGCAACCTATCGCGAGAAGATCGCCGCGGGGATCGAGGGCCATCTGCACGGACTGCTTCATCATGGCGACTTCACCTCGGCAAATATCCGTGTCTACGGGCAGATTCCGCAACAAGCCCGGAATAAACATAGGATCATCCGCCGCGCTTATGCCGATTACTGGGACAAATTGTTCTCCGACGCCTCGGCCAGCGGCGAACTGCGTTCGGACACCAGCGTGGCGATCATCCGCCTGTTCGTGATCGGCGCGCTGAACTGGACCGTCGAGTGGTACAACCCCCAGCGGGGATCGTTCAAGGAATTCGCGAACCAGATCGCCGGGATTGTTTTCGACGGCATCCTCGAACACAATGAAATCGGTTACATGCGTCATGGCGGGCGGATCAACGGCGCCGCCAAGAGCGAGAGCGTCCTAGAGGAGTGAAGTCCTTGGGCGGCGACCTTACGCTCGCGCGGCAATCGAAGTTTGCGCCGAGGCGCGTCGAACGGAGGGGCGGACCGCCCGCCTGCTCGCCGACGTCTCCCCCGCTCGCCGCCCCCGGCATGCGGCGCGACATTTGTGACGACGGCGCCCGCTCCGGCGGCGGCGCCGGCCCGCGAAAGCCCGCAGGCTGAAAATGACCGCAGGCAAGTTCATGACCTGGCAGGTGGGCGCGGTAAGAGTCACGCGCGTCGCCGAGTTGGCCGGCATTCCGTTCGACAGCGCATACATGTTTGCGCAATCGACGCCGCAACGGGTGCAGCGCCATTCCTGGCTGGCGCCGCATTTCGCCTGCGCGGACGGACGCCTGTTGGGATCGATCCACAGCTTCGTCATCGAGGCCGGCAAGCGGCGAATTATCGTCGACACCGGCGTCGGCAACGACAAGAGTCGCCGCGTCAGGACGTGGAACCGCCGGCAGGGGCCGTTCCTGGACGATCTTGCGCAGGCCGGATACCCCGCAGATTCGATCGACACGGTGCTGTGCACGCACCTGCACGTCGATCACGTGGGATGGAATACGGTTCTGCTGGACGGCCGGTGGGCGCCGACGTTCCGCAACGCGCGCTATGTCTTCGGAAGACGCGAGTGGGAGCATTGGCGCGCCGAGCAGGCGGCGCAGCGCGCGGACGAGAGCATGGCGGATTCGGTGCAGCCCATCGTCGAGGCCGGTATGGCCGAACTCGTCGACATGAATCACGCGCTCACGACCGAAGTCTGGCTCGAGCCGACGCCGGGCCATACGCCGGGCCACGTCAGCGTGCGCATTTCCTCGCTCGGCAAGGACGCCGTCATCACCGGCGATCTGATCCACCACCCGCTTCAGTGCGCCGAACCCGACCTCGCCACCAACTTCGACTTGGACGACGATGTGGCGCGGCGCACCCGGCACGATTTTCTCGCGCGCTGCGCCAACCGGCCGACATTGGTCCTGGGCACGCATTTCGCGCCGCCCACCGGCGGCTGGGTGGTCGATGCCGGGCGGGCCTGGCGCTTTGACGGCGCGCCGGCCGCCTTCTGCGACGAACGCTGATCGGAAGCTTGCGGCGCAGACTCGCGCATGGACGGCCGATCGAGCCGGCAAGACTTTGGCCGGCCGACGCGTCGCGATCGATCGCACCGGCGTATCGCGAACCGCGGTCGGAGCGAAGCGCGCGTCGCGAGCGCGGCGATCGGCGCGTCGTGGGCGCTCGCGCGCGGCCTGCGCAAACAGCGGCGCCCGCTGAACAAATTTCGACGACGGGCGGGACATTCCCCATTGCAAGTCCGCTGCGCTTCGGCTAGTGTACAAAACAGACGTTAGGTAGGATAATCGGCAAGGCGGGCGATCGCTTTCGATCCTTGTGCGATGCGATCTCTGAGGAGCGGTCGGAATGACGTCAGGCAGCGTGCCCGCAGGCGCCGAATTGCCGGCTGGGACAGGGCTTTGTCAGATCGAGCGGGTTGGAGTGGGAATCGACGTCACGGCGTTGAGTGCGCCGCCCGCCGCCGCCGCTTGATGCGGCGACGACCGGCCGCATTCTCGCGGGAGGAACTGCGCTGCGTCCGGCTTCCGACATGGGCGATTGCAAGTCAGCGGGGCTTCGGTTAGCGTACAAAACATACGTTAGGTAGGGTGGCTGGCAAGGTTGGGCGATCGAATCCTATCCTGGTGCGATGGCGATCTCTGAGGAGCGGTCGGGATGACGTCAGGCAACGTATCCGCTGGCGCTGAATTGCCGGCCGAGGCCGTGCTTTATCAGGTCGAGACCGGAATCGCGACGATCACGTTGAATCGCCCCGAGCGGCGCAACGCGCTGTCCGTCGCCGCCGCCGAGCGCCTGCATCAGATTTGGGGGCGGATCGACGCCGACGACGCGGTGCGCGCGGTGGTCCTCACCTCGGCCGATTGTGGAACCTTTTGCGCGGGGATGGATCTGATCGAGGCCGCGGCCATCAAGCGAGAGCGCAATTGCGACGTTCTGGATGTGCTGACCGACCCGTTCTACGAGCGCATGCGTTCGGTGAAGAAACCGATCATCGCCGCGATGACCGGCCATTTCATGGCGGGAGGCATGGTGCTCTGCCTGAATTCGGACCTGCGCGTCGGCTTGGCGGGGACCCGCGGCGGAATCACCGAGGCGAAAATCGGCCGGGGTTCCCCCTGGGGCGTGCCGATGCTGTGGATGCTGCCCCAGCCGTTGCTGATGGAGATGACGCTGACGGGAGAGTTGGTCGGGATCGACCGGCTGCACGATCTCGGTTTCGTCAATTATGTCGAAGCGACGCCGCAGGCGGTCCGGGACCGCGCCCATGCGCTGGCGTCGCGAATTCGCGACAACGCCCCGCTTTCGGTGGCCGCGGGAAAGGAAAGCCTGTTGCGCGCCATGGCCCTGGGCTGCGACGCCGGTTTTGACGCCGCGAAGGAGATTTATCGCAGAGTCTACGCGAGCGAGGACGCGCAGGAGGGACCGCGCGCGTTTTCCGAAAAACGCCAGCCGCATTGGCTCGGCCGTTGACGCGCCGCCGCTCCGTCCCGGTTCTCGACGAAATGCGCCGCTCCCTCGATGATGCTCACGCCACGATCTGCAACGCAAACGAAACCGCAAAGGACGCCGCCGGCACTCGATTGAACACGCGAGCAAGTCAGTTGGTTGGTTATCCCCATTCTTCGCGGGGCGCCGGCCCGGCGGTCGTTCGCGCCGCGCACGCGTTGCGGCGGCCTTTCCTGAGGAACGCGACCGAGAGGATCGACGGCGAGGCGTGGAGGGAGACAGCAAGGTCAGGGCGCATATCGACGACGACGAGAACGGGCGCGGGCGCAAATCCCAAGTCGGCGCCGCTCCTTTTCGCCGGGAAGCGCTCGATCCGCGGATATCGGAGCTTCGTTCCCCGAGTCGATCGGGCCGCGGCGCAGGGAGTTTATTGATGCAGCAAGCGCAAGCCAGTTACGCGGCCGATACGATGCTCGATGGCGAGCACATTCAATTTCGCTCCGCTTTTCGCCGCTTTGTCGAGGCGCGCCTGGCGCCGTTGGCCGCGCAGGGCGAAAGCCAAAAGCGGTTCCCGATCGAGGTCTTCGCCGCCTTGCGCGACGGCGGCTACATGGCGCCTGATTGTCCCGAGGAATATGGCGGCGGCGGCGGCGACATCCTCATGGGCTGCATCTACTATGAGGAGCTCTGCCGTATCCCGGCGGGACTGTCGGCCGGCGTCTTCGCGCATCAGCACCTCGTGATGAAGCCGCTGCTGGCGCTCGGCACCGACGCGCAAAAACGCGAATACCTCCTGCCGGCCATACGCGCCGAGCGCATCGGCGCGTTCGCGCTCACCGAACCCGACGCCGGCAGCGACATCATGGGCATCCGCACGCGCGCTCGCCGCGACGGCGACGACTGGATCATCTCGGGCAGCAAGCTGTTCATCACCAACGGCCCGTTCGCCGACTTCATGCTGGTCGCGGCGCGCACGTCCCCCGAGCGTCGCCCGGACGCGCTTTCCATGTTCATCGTCGACGCGCGCAGCCGCGGGGTTTCGGCGAGCCAGCTCGACAAGCTGGGCAACCACTCGTCCTCCACCGGGCTCATCGCCTTGGAGGATGTCCGGGTCGGGCCGGACGGGCTGCTGGGCGTGGTCGGCGGCGGCCTGACGCAGCTCAAGGCGACGCTTTCCTCGGGCCGCATCCTGCAGGCGACCCGCGGCCTGGGGATCGCCCAAGTCGCGATGGAAAAGTCGCTCGACTACGCCCAGCAGCGAAAGGCCTTCGGGCAGTCGATCGGGCAGTTCCAGGGCGTCGCGTTCAGGATCGCCGAAATGGCGGCGCGAATCGAAGCGGCGCGGCTCATGATCTACGGCGCCGCGCGCGCCCACATGGCCGGCGAGGATGCGGGCGTGCGGGCGTCGATGGGAAAGTTTCTCATGGCGGACGCCGTGACCTTCGCCGTCCAACACGCCATGACCATTCACGGCGGCTTTGGCTACATGGAGGAAAGCGGCGTGCCGCGCCTCTATCGCGACGCCCCCGAAGCCTACATCGGCGAAGGCACGCCGGAGATTCAATTGCGGATCATCGCCCGCGCGATGGGAATGAAATGTTGAGGGCATGACATGGTGACGGCACCCGAGTCGCCAATCCGAACGGCGCCGGACGCAGGAAACGGCAAAGCGCGCTTTCCGAACCTGTTCACGCCGATTTCGATCGGGCGGCTGCAACTGGCCAACCGCTTCGTCATGGCGCCGATGACGACCTGCTTCGCCGCGGCCGACGGAACGGTGACGCAGGAGTTGTGCGATTACCTCGCGCTGCGCGGCCGGGGCGGATTCGGATTGATCATTACCGAGAACTTCGGCGTGCATCCGACCGGTCGGGTGATGCCGCGAATGGCGATGGCGCACGAGGACCGCTTTGTCCCCGGCATGCGGCGCCTCGGCGAGGCGGTCCACGCGACAGGCGCGAAAATAATCGGGCAGATTTCTCATTGCGGGCGTCAGACCAGCAGCAAGGTTACGGGATTTCCCGTGGTGGCCCCCTCTCCCATTCCCTGTCCGCGGCTCAAAGAGGCGCCGCGCGAGCTCGCCATCGACGAGATCGAGGAGATGGAGCGAGCTTACGTGAGCGCCGCCGTCCGGCTGCGCGACGCCGGATTCGACGGGGTCGAGATTCACGGAGCGCACGGCTATCTCGTCTGCGAGTTCCTTTCCGCCTATTCGAACAAGCGCCTCGACCGATACGGGGGCGCTTTGGAAAATCGGATGCGTTTCCTGCTGCGCATCGTCGACGGGATACGGCGAGAAGCCGGTCCGGATTTTCCGCTCACGGTGCGGCTCTCGGCGGACGAATTCGTAACCGGCGGCATTACGCTCCCAGAGTCCCGGCGGATCGCCAAGACGTTGGAGGAACACTTCGTCGACGCGATATCGGTCTCGGTCGGCGTATACGAGTCGTTTCAGCATCTATCGATGGTCACGGGAGAGCCCGAGGGACGTTGGCTTTCGCTCGCCCACGACATCAAATCCGCGATCGGCGTTCCGGTCATCGGCGTGGGACGGATAAAGCGGCCGGAGGTGGCGGAAAGAGCGATCGCCGACGGGCTGGTGGATATCCCGTGCATCGGACGCGCGGCGATCGCCGACCCCGATTTGCCAAACAAGGCGGCGCGCGACGAAACGCACAGCATCCACTGGTGCCTGTCCTGCAACGTTTGCCTGGGGCGCTCGGGTCGGCCCGAAACGATCTGCCCGGTGAACCCCGCGGTGGGACACGACGGCAAATTCGCGTCGATGCTTGCCGCACGCTCCGTCCCGCCGAGGCGCATAGCGATCCTCGGCTCGAGCTTGTCTTGCCTGACCGCCGCTTGGGTGGCGGCCGCACGGGGAAATCGCGTCGTCGTGTATGAACCCGCTGGAGAAATCGGCGGGATGCAGCGCTGGCGGTCGACCGTGCCCGGAGAGGCCGAGTACGCGGAAACCATCGAGGCGATGAAGCTGCGCGCCGCGGAGGCCGGCGTCACGTTCCGGCACGAGTTCCCCCGAGACGGCGACGCCGATACGCTCTGGGTGGTGCGCAGATACGAGGCCGGCGCCGGCGGCGCCAACAGCAGCTACGCCGTGCTCGCCGGCGATTTCCGGCCTGTGGCGGGCGCCGCGGTCAGCGTTTTCGGGCACGACCTCGCGAGCGCCGAGGCCGCGCTCGTTCTGGCGGAGCAGGGCGCTCGGGTGACTTTGTATTCGGCCAAGGCCGACATCGCCGTCGATGCGCACCCCGGCTATCGCGTCCTGAATACGCGATTGCTTCTCGAGCGTGAAGCGCAGTTGCGGCGGGGAGCCCAACCTCCGGCGGGGCCTGCCGAGATCGACGGCGCCCCCGCAGGCGAGACCGTCGCCTATGGCGACGAACGCGGCTGGGACTATCCCTACGGCAATCGGGAGCGCGCCGATGCGTTCATCAACGACGCCTACGAACCCAGCGCAATGACACGGGGGATATACGAAGCAGTGAATTTGGCGGCGGCTTGAACGCCGCGGCGGTGGTCGCTCGCATCAGGCGTTTGTTGGGAGGAAGGCGCCTGCTCAATCGTTAGGAATTCGGCCAACTTTGTCCTGCTCTAGACCAAGCAGACGGTACGGTCTGAACGCCTGGAATGAAGTCTCAGGCGGCAACAACGATCATTCAGGGAGAGCCAAGATGATCAAGCCTACAAGGAGAGCCAAGATGAAAATCGCGATGACGAAAGCCCTGGCGGCGCCGTTGTTGGTGGCGGGGGTCATGTGGGCGACGGGGGCGTGGGCGGACGACAAAGTCCTGAAAATCGGCGTCCTGAGCGCCCTGACGGGGCCCGGCTCGGAGTGGGGCCTGTCGCAGGATGGCGGCGCGAAGATCGTCGCAGCGGAAATTAACGCGAAAGGCGGGCTCAAAGTCGGGGATACGACTTACAAAATCGAAGTGATTTCTTACGACGACCAATACAAGGCGGCGCTCGGCGTCAGCGGCGCAACCCGGCTGATCGAGCAAGACCAGGTCAAGTTCATCGTGGGGCCGTTGGGTTCGGCCTCGTGTCTCGCGGTGAAGCCGCTTTACGAGAAGAACGGGATCATCGGGATTCTCGGCTGCTGGACCGACAAGGCGCTCGACGCGAACACGAAGTATGTCTTCCGGGGGAACCCGACGCAGGTGGAGATTGCCGGACCCATGGTGGCGTGGCTGAAGAAGAACAAGCCTTCCTTGAAGACCGTGGCGGAAATCGAGCCGAACGACGAAACCGGATGGGCCAGCCAAAAACTGATGAAGGAGCAATACGAGGCCGCGGGATACAAGTTCGTTGCGTCCGAGCTGGTCGAGCGCAATCTGAAAGACTTTCAACCGATGCTGACGCGAATCCTCGCGGATAATCCCGACGTCATCGAACTGGCGACGATGCCGGCGGGGAACGCAGGCCTGGTGATTCGTCAGGCGCGCGAGCTCGGCTTCAAGGGCCAGTTCGTCAAGACCGGCGGTCCCGGCGCGCCGGAAATCGTTGCGGTCGCGGGCAAGGAATTCTCGGAAGGCATAATCACTTTCATTGCCGCGGACCATTCCAAGCCGTACTACAAGAATCTCGAAGCTGAATACGCCGCGGTTCTCAAGCCGCCGATGAATTCGTTCACCGTGAACTTCTACGACACCGTGCATATGATGTTCGACGCGATGCAGGCGGCCGGAACGGTGGAGGATACCGACAAGGTCCGCCTGGCGATGGAAAAGTTGACGCCCTACCAGGGTCTGCAAGGGACCATCCGTTGGGGCGGCATGAAGGCGTACGGCTCCAACCATCAAATTGAGCCGCCCTTCTTCGTCGGCGTCATCAAGGACGGCGAAGAGGTGGCCGTCGACCGTATCGAATTGCAATAGCCGCAGCACGGCCCCCGCCGGCCCCCTTGCGGCGCCGGCGGACGCCACATTTCGGAACAGGCAGCGCTCGCGGGGTCGCCGGCGCGACACGGCCGAGAAGAGGCGCCTTGCGAGAGCAGGGCGCGGGCATGAGCGAAACGATTGCCCCGCTCGCGGAGGGTGGCGACATGGGACCCAATGGCGAAAAAAACATCGAAATCGGCCGCGGCGCCCGCCGCGGTCGTCTTGGCGTCGGCCTTCGCTTTCTGACCGGGAACGGCGTCGCCGTTCCCGTCGGCTTGCCGATCTAGGCGCTGGGAAAAGAACAAACCGCGATGGCCCAGCTCGCAACCCAGATCGTGATCAACGGCTTGGCGTCGTCGTTGGTCTACATATTGATGGCGCTGGGGTTCACCTTGATCTTCGGCATCATGCGCGTGGTCAACTTCGCTCATGGCGAGCTGTACATGATCGCCGCGTTCATCGTGTATTTCTTCGTCGGATCTCTCGGGTGGAATTACTATCTGGTCGTAGTCCTTGCGGCCGTGGCGGTGGGTTTGTTCGGGGCGGGACTCGAGCGCGCGCTCTTGCGTCCGTTCATCGGACGCGAACTCAACGGCATGATCATGGCCGTCGCCATCTCGATGACGCTGCAGTCGGCGGCGTTCATTCTGTTCGGTCCCGACGAACTTTCCGCGCCGCGCCCTGTGGCCGGCGTGATCCGATTGGGCGCGATCGTCGTTGCCTTGGACCGCCTGGCGGTCGGGATCATCGCGCTTTTCATCCTGGCCGTGTTCTATTTGTTCATGCGCTACACCAAGCTGGGCCTGGCGATGCGGGCGGTGGTGCAGGACGAGGAGATTGCTTCGATCCACGGGATCCGCGCGAGGGTCATCCACCCCCTGGCCTTCGGACTTGGCTCGATGCTCGCCGGATTCGCCGGCGCGCTGATGGCGCCGATATACACGGTGTATCCTTACATGGGCGCCCAGCCGATGCTGAAGGCGTTCATCGTGGTCATCCTCGGGGGGCTGGGGAGCATTCCAGGCGCCGTGCTCGGCGGCGTCGTTCTCGGATTGACGGAATCCGTCTTCGCGACGCTGATCAGCACGACGATCGCGACCATGGTCTCGTTCGGCATCGTCGTTCTCATTCTGTTGGTCAAACCGACAGGTCTCATGGGGCGATCAGGCCGATGAAATCCGTCGCGACGCACTTCGCCCTCATCGCCGCGCTGGCGGCGTGGCCTTTCGTGGTGCGCGAACCGTTCCTCACGCACGTCGGCATCATGATCGCGCTGTATGTCACCCTCGCGCTGAGCATGAACTTGATGCTGCGCATCGGCCAGATATCTTTCGCGCACGGAGCGTTCATGGGCCTCGGGGCTTATGGCTCCGCCCTGTTCATGATGCGGCTCGACCTTCCCTTTTTCGCGGCGTTCCTGGGCGCGGGGCTGGCGGTAAGCGTGGTGGCGTGGCTGGTTGGCCAGATATTTCTCAAAATCAGAGGCGTATATTTTGTCTTGTTGACTTTTTCCTTCGGAGAGATCATCGTTTTACTGTTTATCGAATGGGTGGGTCTGTTCGGGGGAAGCAACGGACTGGCGAATGTTCCGCCGCCGGGCCTGTTCGGCTACCAGATCCAGGGCCGGGGCGGGTTCTATCTGTTGGCGCTCGCTCTGGCGACATTCGCCTATCTGTCGGTGCGTGCGATCTATCGCAGCGAACTCGGGGCGGTGATCACGTCTCTCGACGAGAACGAGGCTTTGTCCCGCTCGCTGGGAATCGACTCCCACCAGTATCGCCTGCTGACCTTTTGCTTCAGCGCCTTCCTGGCGGGACTGGCCGGCGCCCTTTACGGTCACTACCTGACGTTGGTGACGCCGGACGACTATGGCTTCTCGGTGTCGGTAAATCTGGTGGTGATGAACGTGATCGGCGGCATTTCCGATCCGATCGGCGTCGTCCTCGGCGCGTTACTCCTGACGATCTTGCCTGAATTTCTGCGCGACGCGCAACAATATCATGGGCTGGTCTACGGACTCCTATTGATTGTGTTCCTCTTGTTCATGCCTGAGGGACTGTACGGAGCGATACGGCGTTTTCGGCGCAACAAGTGGGAGGGCTCGGCGTGACCGAGGTCGTCCTCGAAGTCCAGGCGCTGACCAAGTCGTTCGGCGGACTGCGCGCGGTCAGCGATCTTTCCTTTCGCACGACCCGCGGAGAAATCCTCGGCGTGATCGGCCCGAACGGCTCGGGCAAGACCACGCTGTTCAACATCGTCACCGGCGTTTTTCCCAGCACCAGCGGCAGCGTCCATTTCCGCGGTCACGACATCAGCCGCATGACGACCGACGCGATCGCCCGTCTCGGGCTGGTGCGAACCTTCCAGGCGGCGACCGTTTTCAGGCAGGAAACCGTGTTCGAGAACATCCGCCGCGGCGCCATGTTCGGATGCATCGGCGACCCGCGCCGGCTTTTCTGGAAGGGGCGCGTTTCCGATGACGCGCGCAAGGCCAAGGAGACGGCTGAGGAACTGCTCGAATTCGCGGGCCTGTCGGACGTCGCCCGCGCCCAGGCCGGCAACCTGCCGTATGGCAAGCAGAAAATGCTGGGGGTGGCCATCGCCTTGGCGCGGCGACCGCTTCAACTGTTGATGGACGAGCCGGCGGCCGGCCTGAATCCTTCGGAAACCGAGACGATTGGGGAGCTCATCGAACAGATTCGCTCGAAGCGCGGGATCGACGTGGTCCTGGTCGAGCACGACATGAAAATGGTCACCAGCCTGTGCGACCGCATCCTCGCTTTGAACTACGGCAAAGCGATCGCCGTCGGCATGCCCGCGGACATCGTGGCGCATCCCGAGGTGATCGAAGCGTATCTGGGAGTCGACGTTGACTAGCCTCGAAGTGCGCCAGCTGAGCGTCGCCTACGGCAAAGTGGTCGTGCTGCAGGATATCGACCTCTCGGTCGAAGCGGGTTCGGTCGTCTGCATCCTCGGAGCCAACGGCGCCGGCAAGTCGTCGTTCCTGAAATGCCTGGTGGGGCTGGTGCCGGCGAGGTCGGGTCGGATCGTCTGGGAAGGCAAGGACATCACGAACCTCGAGCCCCACGAGGCGGCGACGAACGGCATCGCCTTGTCCCCCGAAGGGCGCCGGCTTTTCCCCGATCTTTCCGTGTACGAGAACCTCTGCGTCGGCGGCTATCACCGCCGGCGCAACGCGGCCTTCCGCGACGACTTGGAAAAGGTGATGACCTATTTCCCGCGTCTGAGGGAGCGCCTCCACACCCCCGCCGGATATCTGTCGGGCGGCGAGCAGCAGATGGCGGCCATCGGCCGGGCGCTGATGATCCGGCCGCGCCTCCTCCTGCTCGACGAACCCTCGCTGGGACTGGCGCCGCTGATCGTATCGCAGATGGCGCGAATCATCAGCGCGCTCCATCGCGACGGAATGACAATTGTTTTGGTGGAGCAGAACGCCCGCCTGGCGCTGCGGTTGGCGCAATACGGCTACGTGTTCGAAACGGGCCGGCTGGCGTTGGCGGGGCTCAGTTCCGAATTGGCGAGCAACCCCTACGTGAAAGAACTTTATTTGGGGGGCGGCTCCTCCAAGAGCCGCGGCTCGGTCGGAGCCGCGCCGGAGAGACGGGTGTGACCGGGCGGGCCGCCGACGTCGGCGGGCGACGCGGCGGCCGCGCGGCGGCGGCGCCCGTTCGTATCATGCAACGGCGATAGAGGATTTTCGCGATGGAACGGACAACGGTTCAAACGAAGGGCTCGGCAGGGAAGAATACGGTTCGATTGGGCGCCGGCGCCGGCTACTGGGGAGGCGAGATCGAGGCGCCGATCAAGTTGGCCAAGGAAGGCCATATCGACTACTTGTGCTTCGACCAGCTGGCCGAACTGACCATGTCGCTGCTCGAGCGGCAGCGCCTCAAGAATCCGGAGCAAGGCTACATCCCGGATATCATTCCCCATGTCGAGCAATTGCTTCCCGTCATGAGGGACACCGGCGTGAAGGTGATCACCAACGGAGGCGGGACGAACTGCATCGCTGCGATGAACAAGGCGCTGGCGATCGCCAAGCGCCAGGGGCACCCCGGCCTGAAGGTCGCGGCGATTCTGGGCGACAACGTCACCGACCAGATCGATCCGCTGATCCAGCAGGGCTGGAAGTTCACCAATCTCGACACTGGAGACGACGACATCGGACAGATACGGGGTTCGATCGTATCCGCGCACGCCTACGTCGGCGCGGACGGGATCATCGAGGCGCTTTCGCAGGGCGCCGACCTGGTCATCGCCGGGCGCGTTTCCGACAATGCGCTGTACGTCGGCCCGATCATGCACGAGTTCGGCTGGACTTTCGAACCCGAATACGTCGACCGCGTCGGGTCGGCGATCACGGTCGGGCACCTCGTGGAATGCGCGGAACTCGTCTGCGGAGGGATGAGCAACCTTTGGCGCGTGTCCAAGGAGCCGTGGAACATCGGATTTCCGATCGCGGAGGTTTCGGCGGATGGTTCGGCGGTCATTTCGAAGCTGCCCGGCAGCGGGGGCGTCATCAACGAGTGGACCGTCAAGGAACACCTCGTCTACGAGGTTCATGATCCCTCGCGCTACATCATGCCCGACGGCGTCGCCGACCTGACCGCGGTCAGGCTTCAGGATCTCGGCGGGAATCGGGTCAGAGTGTCCGGCGGGCGCGGCTTGCGACGGCCGGACACCCTCAAGGTGCAGGTCGGCTATATGGACGGATACATCGCCGAGGGCATCTACCTGATCGGACGTCCGGACGTCCTGGCCAAGGCGAGGAAGGCGAAGGAGATCTACGAGGGTCTGCTCGGCCGCTCCGGCATCGTTCCGCTGGACATCCGGTTCGATCGCATCGGCGTCGATTCCATCTCCGGCGGCATGTTCGACGATCCGGACGAGGCGGACGTGCGGGAATGTGGCCTGCGCATCGCAGTGCGCACGAGGACGCGCGAAGAAGCGCTGACGGCCAAGTCCCATCTGCTGCGGGTGACCCTTTATGGGCCGGTCGGTCTGGGCTGGGGAGCGCCGATCGCCGTGCGTCCGGTGATTTCGCTTTGGCCGACGCTGATACCGCGAGAGGCCGTCAGCGTGAGCGTCAAGATGGGGGAGGCGGCGTGATGGCTCACCATTCAGTTCCACTCTACCGGATCGCCATTACCCGCTCCGGCGACAAAGGCGACGTCTCGAATATCGGCATCATCGCGTTCTCGCCCGAGCTCTACCGCGTGCTGAAGAAGACGGTGACGCCGCAGGTCGTCAAAGACTATTTCAAGGACCTGGTCCGGGGCGACGTAACGATCTATCCCATGGACAATATCGAGGCGTTGCAGGTGGTCATGCGGCAGGCGCTGGGTGGCGGCGCCACCAAGACGCTTCGCTTCGACCAGACCGGCAAGTCGATGAGCGCCCTCATCCAGTCGCTCGAGATTCCTCTCGAAGACAGCGAGATGGGCCTCGTCCCCAACCGGCCGCCTTTCGAGACCTAGGCCCTCGCCGCCGGCGGGCGTCCCGAAAGCCGTCGTCCCCGGCGGCGCGAAGCGACGGCGCGGGAGCCATGGCGCCTTCGAGCGGCATGGATCGTCCGTCGCAGGCGTCCGGCCATTTTCGTTGGCGACACGCAGGAATCGGAGGGGAATCATGGGTCCTTTGAGTTCGCTGAGGATTGTCGAATTTGCGGGAATTGGGCCCGGCCCGATGTGCGCGATGGCGCTGGCCGACCTCGGCGCGACGGTGTTGCGGCTTGATCGGCCGCAGCCTGTGGACCTCGGCATTCCCAAGCCGCGCCGGTTCGATTTGCTGCTGCGCGGACGAAAGTCCATTCCCGTCGATCTCAAGTCGCCCGAGGGCGCCGCGCTGGCGCTGGCGCTGGTCGAACGGGCCGACGCCATCATCGAAGGTTTCCGACCCGGAGTCATGGAAAGGCTCGGGCTGGGGCCGGACGTCTGCCTGTCGCGAAATCCGCGACTCGTCTATGGGCGAATGACGGGTTGGGGACAAACCGGGACCCTCGCGCAGTCGGCCGGACACGACATCAACTACATCGCCATATCGGGCGCGCTCGACGCCATTGGCCGGAAAGGGGCGCCGCCCACGCCGCCGCTCAATCTGGTCGGAGACTACGCCGGCGCGATCTATCACGCCTTCGGCATCGTCTCGGGCGTCGTCAGCGCCCGCGCAACCGGACTCGGGCAGGTCGTGGACACATCGATCGCCGAAACGGCGGCGCATCTGATGACTCTCAACTACGGCCTGGCGGCGGCGCGCATGTTCTCGGCGGAGAGGGGCGACAACATCCTCGACGGCGGGGCGCCTTATTACGACGCCTATGAGTGCAAGGACGGCAAATTCATCGCCATTGGGGCGATTGAAGAAAGGTTCTTCACGGAATTGATAACCCGGTTGGGTTTCGATCCCGAAGAATTCCCGTCTCGACTCGATCCGTCTCGACGCGACGAGATGCGCCAGGTCTTCGCCAAGAAATTTCTGGAAAAGTCGCGCGACGAATGGCGCGGCGAACTGGAGGGCGCGGACGCGTGCTTTGCGCCGGTGCTCTCCGTGAGCGAAGCGCCTCGTCACCCCCACTATCGTTCCCGCTCGTTTTTCCAGGAGATCGACGGAATCGTTCAACCCGGGCCCGTTCCGGCCTTCTCGCGCACGATTGCGGACAAACCCGCGGCGCCGCAGGCGGATCGAGCGGGGAACCTCGCCGACGCGCTCGACGGCTGGTTGGCGCCCGAGGCAGTCGTGCGAGCATTCGAACGGACGCGGCAGCGGGAATCGAAGCCGCAACGGCGATAGTCGATCGTCGTCTCGCGAGGGCTTCAGCAGGAGAACGCCATGAATCTCGATATTGCCGGAAAGACCGCCGTCGTGACGGGCGCGGCGCGCGGCATTGGAGCCGCCATCGCCGCTCGCTTTGCGCAGGAGGGGGTGCGAGTGGTCGTAGCCGACATCAATCGAGAGGGCGCCGACGCGCACGCCGACACGATCGAGCGCGCCGGCGGGAAGGCCCTCGCCGCGAGCGTGGACGTGACCGACGCCGCTTCGGTGGACGCCATGCTCGCCCGAGCGCAGGACGCATTCGGCGCCGTCGACATCCTCGTCAACAACGCAGGCTTCACGCGCGACATGCGCATCGGCCTGATGAGCGAGCAGGACTGGGACGCCGTCGTCGACGTCATCCTGAAGGGCGCGTTCATTTGCACCAAAGCGGCGATCGGCGACATGACGAAGCGCGGCTGGGGACGCGTCGTCAACATTTCCTCCCGCGCCCATCTCGGAAACCCGGGTCAGGCCAACTATTCCGCGGCGAAGGCGGGACTGCTCGGGTTCACGCGGGCGATGGCGCTCGAAGTCGGGCGTTTTGGCGTGACGGTGAATGCGGTCGCCCCCGGAATTGTCGACACCGAAGCCGTTCGCAGCCTGAGGCATTTCGAGAAGATCAAGGAAGCGGCGCAAAAGACGACGCCGATCCAGCGCCTGGGAAATGTGTCCGACGTCGCCGACGCCGTCGTCTTCCTGGCGTCGGAGCGCGCGAGCTACATCACCGGCGAAGTCCTCCATGTCACCGGCGGACGGTATTGAGCGTCGCCAGGAAACGCCGTGCGCAGACGTCGCGGCCGCGGGGTGGGCGCGCGCTCTCGAGGCGGAAGTGGCTCGCGCCCGAAACGGCAATCGCGTAGGCTGGGCTCTTCGCCGATTGGAAATCGTCGAGGCGGGCTAGCCGCTTGCCCAGACGGGTTGTCGGAATCGCCATGCGCTATTCGATCTTCACGCTCGCCCGGCAGGCGCTCGCGGGACATCGCGGCTGGAAGCCCGCATGGCGCGACGCGGCGCCTAAGCCCGAATACGACGTGGTCGTCGTCGGCGGCGGCGGACACGGGCTGGCGACCGCCTATTATCTCGCCAGCCGGCACGGCCTCGCCAACGTCGCCGTATTGGAGAAGGGCTGCATCGGCTCGGGAAACGTCGGCCGCAACACCACCATCATCCGTTCGAATTATCTGCTGCCCGGCAACACGCCGTTCTACGAGCTGTCGATGAAGCTGTGGGAGGGGCTGGAGCAGGACATCAACTACAACGCCATGGTGAGCCAGCGCGGCGTGCTGAACCTCTATCATTCGGACAGCCAGCGCGACGCCTACGCCCGACGCGGCAACGCGATGCGGCTGGCCGGAGTCGACGCCGAACTCATCGACCGCGACGAGGTCCGCGCGATGGCGCCGTTCCTCGATTACGACAACGGACGCTTTCCCATTCAAGGCGGACTGCTGCAAAGGCGCGGCGGCACGGCTCGCCATGACGCCGTCGCCTGGGGCTACGCACGCGCAGCGGATCGTCGCGGCGTCGACATCGTGCAGAACTGCGAGGTGACCGGAATGACGATCGACGCCGATGGCGTCCACGGCGTCGAGACGTCGCGCGGGCCGATCCGCGCCAGGAAAGTCGCCCTCGCCGCCGCGGGCAATTCCTCGCGGCTGGCGGCGATGGCCGGCTTGCGCCTGCCGATCGAGAGTCACGTGCTGCAGGCTTTCGTGTCCGAGAGCGTGAAGCCGCTGATCGACACGGTCGTCACCTTCGGCGCCGGCCACTTTTACGTCAGCCAGTCGGACAAGGGCGGGCTGGTGTTCGGCGGCGACATCGACGGCTACAATTCCTACGCCCAGCGCGGAAACCTCCCGACCATCGAAGACGTGATGGAGTCGGCGATGGCGCTGTGGCCCGGACTCGGGCGCATCCGCGTTCTGCGCCACTGGGGCGGCGTCATGGACATGTCGATGGACGGTTCGCCGATCATCGACTTGACGCCGGTCCGCGGCCTCTATCTCAACGCCGGCTGGTGCTATGGCGGCTTCAAGGCGACGCCCGCTTCCGGCTGGTGCTTCGCCCATCTGATCGCGCGCGACGAGCCCCATCCCGTCGCCGCCGCCTATCGACTCGACCGCTTCGCGAGCGGCCGTCTCATCGACGAAAAGGGCGCCGGCGCCCAGCCCAACCTTCATTGAACACCCACGGAATTTTCAGACAATGCGCCTTCCCTGCCCCTATTGCGGAACCCGCGACGTCCAGGAATTCACCTATCTCGGGGACGCGAACGTGAAACGGCCCGGCCTCGAGGCGATGTCGGAAGCGGCGATGGTGGAATACGTCTACCAGCGCGACAACCCGGCGGGCCGTCACCGCGAATATTGGCGCCACAGCGCCGGCTGTCGAGCCTGGATCGTCGTCGTGCGCGACACCCGGACGCACAGGATCGAAGCCGCCGAGCCGGCGCGGCGCGAGGCCGCGAGGCAAGCGCCGTGACCAATGCCGCGCAGCCCTTTCGGCTCCCCGATATCGGCCTCGTCGATCGCGGCGCGCCGCTGGCGTTTCGCTTCGACGGGCGCGCCTTCGCCGGCTTCGCCGGCGACACGCTCGCCTCGGCGCTGCTCGCCAACGGCGTGCGCCTCGTCGGCCGCTCGTTCAAATATCATCGGCCGCGAGGCTTGCTGACCGCCGGCTCCGAGGAGCCCAACGGGCTGGTCGAGCTGCGCAGCGGCGCAAGGCGCGAGCCCAACACTCGCGCGACCGTCGCCGAGCTCTACGACGGGCTGGAGGCCGCGAGCCAGAACCGCTGGCCCTCGCTCGATTTCGATCTTCTGTCGATCGCGTCGCTGTTCGCGCCCGCGATGCCGGCGGGGTTCTATTACAAGACCTTCATGTGGCCGGCAAAATTCTGGGAGCGGTTCTACGAGCCGGCGATCCGTCGCGCCGCGGGACTCGGCCGCGCCGCCGGCGCCGAAGACCCGGATGCGTACGAAAAGGCGTTCGCCTTTTGCGACGTCTTGATCGTCGGCGGCGGACCGGCGGGACTGTCGGCCGCGCTCGCGGCGGGCCGCGCGGGCGCGCGCGTCATCCTCTGCGACGAGGATTTTCGCCTCGGCGGCCGGCTCCTTTCCGAGCGGCGCGAGATCGACGGCCGGCCCGCCGCGCAGTGGCTCGCGCAGACGCTGGCGGAACTCGCGAGCTTGCTCGACGTTCGCCTCATGGCGCGCACCACCGTGTTCGGCGCCTACGACCACGGCGTCTACGGCGCCGTGCAGCGCGTCGCCGACCACGTGGCGGCGCCGCCGCCGCATCAGCCGCGTCAGCGCGCCTGGCGGATCGTCGCCAAGCGGACGATTCTCGCCGCCGGCGCGATCGAGCGGCCGATCGCTTTCGGCGGCAACGATACGCCGGGCGTGATGCTGGCGAGCGCGGCGCGCGCCTATGTCAACCGCTACGGCGTCGCGCCGGGACGCGCGGCGGTCGTCTTCACCTCAGGCGACGACGGCTGGAATACGGCGCGCGACCTCGGCGCGGCGGGCGTCAGAATCGTCGCCGTCGTCGATTCCCGGCCGCGCGTCGATCCCGGCCTTCGCGCGCTCTGCGAGAGTATCGGCGCCCCGCTCCATCTGGGCGCGGCGGTCTTCGCCGCCTCGGGCGGCAAGTCGCTGCGACGCGTCTCGATCCGCAAAGCGGACGGCGGCGTCGCGACGCTGGTGTGCGATCTGCTCGCCGTCTCCAACGGCTGGAACCCGACGATTCATCTCGCCTCGCATCACGGCGCCCGCCCCGTTTGGAACGCCGCGATCCACGCATTCATCGCCGGCGACCTGCCTGACGGGATGAGCGTGGCGGGGAGCGCGGCGGGTCGCTTTTCCCTCGGCGAAGCGCTCGCCGACGGCGCCCGGCTCGGCGCCGTCGCCGCGCAAGATTGCGGCTTCGCGGCGAACGCGGCCGAGCCGGCGCTGACGACCGATCCGGAGGGCGTTGGCGTCGCGCCGGTCTGGCGTGTCGCCGGGAGTCGGGGAAAAGTCTTCGTCGATTTCCAACACGACGTCACCGACAAGGACGTCGAGCTCGCGGCGCGCGAAGGCTTTCGCTCGGTTGAGCATCTCAAGCGCTACACCACGCTCGGCATGGCGACGGATCAGGGCAAGACGTCCAACCTGGCGGGTCTCGCCATCATGGCCGAGGCGACCGGCAAGACGATCGCCGAAACCGGCGCGACGGTGTTTCGCCCGCCCTACACGCCGGTGGCGATCGGCGCGCTCGCCGGACGTCACCGGGGGCAGGACTTCCGCCCCGCGCGCCTCGCGCCCACCCATCGATGGTCGGAAGAGCTCGGCGCCGTCTTCGTCGAAACCGGACTTTGGCGGCGCGCGCAATATTATCCGCGAGCCGGGGAGGCCGACTGGCTGACGACCGTCAATCGCGAGGCGCTCGCGGTGCGCGGCGGCGTCGGCGTCTGCGACGTTTCCACGCTGGGCAAGATCGACATTCAGGGCCCCGACGCGGTGGCGCTGCTCGACCGCGTCTATGTCAACGCCTGGTCGAACCTTCCCGTCGGCAAGGCGCGATACGGCGTGATGTTGCGCGAAGACGGCTTCGTCATGGACGACGGTACGACGTCGCGGCTCAGCGACAGCCATTTCCTCATGACCACGACGACCGCCAACGCCGTCAAGGTCATGCAACATCTCGAATTCTGTTTCGAGGTCTTGTGGCCCGAGCTCGACGTGCAGATCGCCTCGGTCAGCGAGCAATGGGCGCAAATGGCGATCGCCGGGCCGCGCTCGCGCGATCTCCTGCGCGCGGTGATCGACCGGGAGCACGACGTCTCGGACGAGGCGGTTCCTTATCTCGCGGCGCGAAAAATCTCGGTCGGCGGCGGCGTCGAGGCGCGGCTGTTCCGCATCTCCTTTTCCGGTGAGCTCGCCTATGAGCTCGCCGTCCCCAGCGGCTACGGCGACGCCCTGGCGCGCGCGCTGATGGCGGCGGGCCGGCCGTACGGCGTCACCCCCTACGGCCTCGAAGCGATGAGCGTCTTGCGCATCGAAAAGGGCCACCTCGCGGGCGGCGAGCTCAACGGCCAGACGACGGCGCGCGATCTCGGTCTTAAGCGCATGATGTCGCAGAAGAAGGATTTCATCGGCCGTGTCATGGCGGGCCGGCCCGCCCTGGTCGGGTCCGACAGGCCGGCCCTCGCCGGGTTCAAGCCGGTCAATCGCGCTGAGCGGCTTCGCGCCGGCGCGCATTTCCTCGGCCTCGGCAAACCGGCGGATATGGACAACGACGAAGGCCACATGACCTCCGTCGCCTATTCCCCCACGCTGGGGCACTGGATCGGCCTGGGTCTGATCAAACGCGGCGCGGAGCGCATCGGCGAACGCGTGCGCGCCTACGATCCGGTCCGCGGCGGCGACGTCGAAGTTGAAATCCGCCACCCGACGTTTCTCGACGAAGAAGGAGCGCGTCTTCGTGGTTGACCCTTCGCTGAAGACGAATTGGCCGCGCCGCGGCGCCTGGGCCGACATCCTCGTCGAGAGGCCCGCCGATGCGGCGCGCCCGGTCGGCGTCAGAATCATCGCCCGCGAAGGGCTCGGCGTCGCCGGCCTTTCGGCGCCGCGCGGCGGCGAGGCCGCGCTCGCGACGTTCGTCGCGGCGCGCTACGGCGTCGATCTCCCGGCGCCCGCGCGCGCCGTCCGCGGCGCGGCGCAAACCTTCGTCTGGGCGGGCCCGGGACAGTGGCTGTTCGTCGCCGATCGCCGGCAGGGCTTCGCCGAAGAGCTGAAACAGCTCTTGCCGCTCGCCGCGGTCAGCGACCAGAGCGACGCGCGGGCGGCGCTGCGCCTGACGGGTCCGAACGTCCGCGACATGCTGGCGAAGGGTTGCATGATCGATCTGCACGCGAGGGCGTTCCCGCCCGGCGCCGCCGCGATGACGAGCATCGCCCACATCGGCGTCTGCCTCTGGCGCGTCGACGAGCTTGCTCACGCGAGCGAGGCCGTTTTCGACATCCTCGTCGCGCGCAGCTTCGCCGGCAGTTTTTGGTCCTGGGCCGAAGCGTCCGCCGCCGAGTTTGGCTCGAGCGTCGCATTTTCACCCTGACGCTCGTCGTCGGCCTCTTCGTCTTCACGCTCGGGACGAGGTCACAGGCGCGCGTGCTCCAACGGATGATGGCAGGCGACCTGGTGATCGACCCCGAGCAGCCGCGTCTCGGGATCGACCTGCCGGCACAAGTCGGTGGCGCTCGGGCACCGCGTATGGAAGCGGCATCCCGAGGGAATCGCCGCCGGATCGGGCGGCTCGCCCTCGAGGACCGTGCGGGCGCGACTCCGCTCGCGCACCGGGTCGGGAACCGGGATCGCCGACATCAGCGCCGCAGTGTAGGGGTGCAGCGGCGTATTGAACAACGCCGCGCGCGGCGCGAGCTCGACGATGCGGCCGAGATACATCACCGCGACGTCGCGGCACATATGCGCGACCACGCTCAGATCATGGCTGATGAACAGCATGGTGAGGCCGCGCATCCGCTGGAGGTCGCGCAGCAGGTTCATGATCTGAGCCCTCGTCGAGACGTCGAGCGCCGACACCGGCTCGTCGGCGACGATGAAGGCCGGGTCGGTGCTGATCGCGCGCGCGATGACGGCGCGCTGACGCTGACCGCCGGAAACCTCGTGCGGATAGGAGGAGAGGTAGGCGCTCGACAGGCCCGACTGCTCGAGCGCCTTCGAGGCTTGCCGACGCGCTTCGGCGCCCGACCAGCCCTGCACCCGCAGATGCTCGACGATCGTGTCGCCGATCGTCATGCGCGGATTGAGCGCCCCGGAAGGGTCCTGGAAGACGATCTGGCGCTGGCGCCTGAGCGCCGTCAGCCGCGCCCCCTCGGCGGTCGCCGTATTCGCGCCTTCCCAGCGAACCTCGCCGCTCGTCGGCGCCTGAAGGCCGACGAGCGTGCGCCCGAGCGTGCTCTTGCCGCTGCCGCTCTCGCCGACCAGCCCCATCGTCGCGCCGCGCCCGATCGTCAGATCGACGCCGTCGAGGGCCCGAACCGTTCGGCCCTTGGCCAGCTTGTAGTGGCGCGTCACGCCGACCGCCTCGATCAGCGCGTCGCTCATTTCGCGTTCCAGCACGAAACGAAATGCCCCTTCGCGATCCGCTCGAGCTTCGGCGCGACGGCGCAGGCGTCGGTCGCGAGCGAGCAGCGCGGCGCGAACCGGCAGCCGACGGCGCCGAACGCGCTGCCGACGCTGCCGAGAATCGTCGGCATCGGCTCGTCCCAGCCGCGGTCGAGCGGCGGAATGGATCGTAAGAGGCCGCGCGTATAGGGGTGCAGCGGCGCGGCGAACAGAGTTTCGGTCGGCGCCGTCTCGACGATCAGGCCGGCGTACATCACCGCGACCCTGTCGGCCATGCCGGCGACGACGCCGAGGTCGTGGGTGATGAGGACGACGCTCATGCCGGCCTCGCGCGTCACGTCGCGCAGCAGCTCGAGGATCTGCGCCTGCACCGTGACGTCGAGCGCCGTCGTCGGCTCGTCGGCGAGCAGCAGGCGCGGCGAACAGGCGATCGCCATCGCGATCATGACGCGCTGGCACATGCCGCCCGACATCTCGTGCGGGAAGGCCCTGAGGCGATGCTCGGGCGCCGCGATGCCGACCTTGCGGAAGAGATCGACCGCGCGGCGGCGCGCCTCGTCTCTCGTCATGTCGAGATGGGCGCGCAGCGCCTCGACGATCTGGTCGCCGACGCGGATCATCGGGTGCAGCGACGTGCCCGGGTCCTGGAAGATCATGGCGATCTTGGCGCCGCGCAGCGCGCGCATCGCCTTTTCGTCGATGGCGACGAGATCGGCGCCGTCGAGGCGCGCCGATCCGTCGAGCGCGGCGTCGCGCAGCAATCTCATCAACGCCAGCGCGATCGTCGTCTTGCCGCAACCGCTCTCGCCGACGAGCCCCAGCGTCTCCCCTTGTTCGACCTTGAAGGAGACGCCGTCGACCGCTCGCATCGCCCCGAAGGAAACGGAAAGGTTTTCCACCTCGAGGAGCGACGTCATGGGGGAGAACCCGCGACCCGGTCGCGCATCCTCGGGTCGAGCGCGTCGCGAAGGCCGTCGCCGATCAGGTTGAAGCTGGTGACGGCCAGCGTGATCGCCAGCCCCGGCAGGATCGCCAGCATCGGGTCGACCTGGAAGTCGCTCTGGGCGTTGGTCAGCATGTTGCCCCAACTCGCCGCCGGCGGCTGAATGCCGTAGCCGAGGTAGCTGATATAGCTTTCCAAGAGGATGGCGTTCGCCATGTTCAGCGTCGCGGCGACGAAGATCGGGGCGAGCGTGTTGGGCAGGATCTGGCGCACGATGATGCGCCAGGACGGCGCCCCGACCATCCTCGCCGCGGCGATGAAGTCGCTCGATTTCAGCACCAGGATCTGCGCGTAGACGATCCGCGCGATCTCCATCCAGCAGGTCAGGCCGATCATCAGGGCGATCGAGGCAAGGCTCGGCGTGACGAAGGCGGCGACGAACAGCAGCAGGAACACGCTGGGAAAACAGAGCATGACGTCGGTGAGCCGCATCAGCACGACGTTGATCCACCCGCCGTGGTAGGCGGCGAAGGCGCCCACCGCGAAGCCGACGATCACCGTCACCAGCATCGCGGCGGTGCCCACCGACAGCGACACTTGGCCGGCATAGAGCAAGCGGGTCAGCACGTCCCGCCCGAGATCGTCGCTCCCCAGAATATGCCCGGGCGTCAGCGGCGGCGCGTAGCGCAGGGAAATATCGATCTCGTCGGGATCGTGCGGCGCCAGCCAGGGCGCGCCCGCGGCGCCGATCGCCAGCACGGCGATGACGAACATCCCGATCGCAGCGAGGCGATGGCGGAAGAACCGCCTCAGCGCGCTCGAGCGCCGGGCGCGCGCGGGGAGCGCGGCTTCGCTGGCGGCGGCGTCAACCATGTTCGAGCTTCACCCGCGGGTCGACCAGCGCCACCACGACGTCGGCGAAAAGATTGCCGAGCACGACGACGAAGGCGCCGACCATGAGGATGGCCATCAGCACCGGATAATCCCGCATCCCGAGAGCGTTGACGAAGAGAAGGCCCATGCCGGGCCAACTGAACACGGTTTCGGTGACCAGAGCGCCGCCGACCAGCAGCGGCAGTTGCAAGCCGGCGAGCGTGGTCAAAGGCGCCAAGGCGGCGCGTAGGGCGTGGTTGAGCAGCACCCGAGAGGGCCTCAATCCCTTCGCCCGCGCGGTGCGAATATAATCTTGCCCCAGGATATCCAGCAACGAGGATCGCGTATAGCGGCTCCACTGCGCCACCAGAACGAACGACAGCACAGCCACGGGAAGAACGAGATGGCGAAGGCGATCGAAAAGGTCGCCGCCGCTGGTGCTCGCCGTGCCGCCGGCGGGCAGCCAATGCAGCGTCTGAGCGAAGAGATAGATGGCGAGCAGCCCGAACCAGAAGGTCGGCAGCGACAGCGCGATCATCGCGGCGACCGCGCTCACGTAGTCGACGATCGAATTGTGGCGCACCGCCGAAACGACGCCGATCGCGACGCCGATGACGAGGGCGAGCAAAAGGCTCGTCCCCATCAGCTCGAGCGTCGCGGGCAGGCGGTCGAGCACGATTTCGCGCACCTGTTGGCCGCCGAAGAAGCTGTAGCCCCAGTTGCCGGTGAACATGCCCCCGGCCCATTTGAGGTACTGGACGTAGACCGGCTGGTCCAAACCGAACAGGACTTTGACGCGCTCAATGTCCTGCGCGGTGACGGTCGGGTTCAGCGTATACAACGCCATGGGCCCGCCCGGCGCCAAGTGCATCAGCGCGAAGCCGATGACCGAGACGCCGAGCAGAAGCACGACGGACTGGAGGAGCCGGTTAAGCAGGAACCGCAGCATTTCCGGCCTCTGCAGGTATCCCCGGGTTCAGGTCGTCGACCATTCCGCGGTGTTCCACGAATTGATCGTCACATAGGGGTTGACCTGGTATCCGTGGACGCGATCCTTCACGCCGATGATCAATTCGTAGGCGAAGATCGGCGCGAAGGGCATATCCTCGAGCAGGATTTCCTGAATGCGATCGTACACCGCCTTGCGCTCGGCCTGGCTAATGACCGTCACGCCCTTGGCGCAGAGTTCGTCGATCTCCGGATTTTCGTATTGCACGTAGTTTGAGCCGTTGCCGCCCTTGGCCGGAATCGACTTGCTGTTGATCCGATCGCCATAGTCCGGATCGGGATAGAGCAAGGCGTCCCAGCCGACCATCAGCGTGTCGAATTCGCTCTTGACGGTGTAGTCGCCCCACACCACCGAGGCCGGCATGTTGTTGATCGTCATCTCGACGTTGATCTTCTTGAGGTTCTGCTGAACGAGCTGCTGCGCCTGTTCGCGCGACTTGTTGCCGGCGGTGGTCGACATCGAGAAGGCGAGGCGAACCCCGTCCTTCGCCCGGACGCCGTCGGCGGCGACCTTCCAGCCTGCCTCGTCGAGCAGCGCCGCGGCCTTCGCCGGATCGTATCCGGGATCGACCAGCTTCTTGTTGTAAGCCCAGTGATTGGGCGGCAGGTAGCTGAGGGTGGGAAGCGGAACGCCGTAGTAGACGGCGTCGATCCAGCCCTTCTTGTCGACCGCCATGTAGATCGCCTTGCGCACCCGCTTGTCGGTGAATTGCGGCTTGCCGCAATTGAAGTAGATGAACTCGATGAACGGGCTGGCGCTCAGCAGAATTGTCGAGCCCGGAAGGGCTTTCGCCTTCTGGTAGAGCAGCGGCGGTATTCCCTGCAGGTCGTAGATGTCGACTTCGCCGGTCTGGAACTGCGCGTAGAGCGATTGCTGATCGGGAACGTATTTCTGAATCAGCGACGTCAGCTTGGGCGCGCCGGCGTGATATGTCGCGTTCGGTTCGAATTCGATGTAGCTGCCGGCGACGCGATTCTTGAACTTGAACGGGCCGGTGCCGATCGGCGAGGTGTTGAACGGCGCGGTGTTGATGTCGGGAACGCTGCTCAGGATGTGCTTGGGAATGATGCTGGTCTTCTGCCAGGACACCATGTACGGAGCGAAGCTGTCCTTCAACTTGATCTTCACCGTGTGATCGTCCACCGCTTCGTAGTGTTCGACGTGTTCCTGGCCGTTGCGGCTGCGCACGGTCACCTTGGGATTCATCAAGGTGTCGAGGGTGAAGACGACGTCGGCCGCGGTGAAGGGCGCGCCGTCGTGCCAAGCCACGTCGTTGCGGAGCTTGATCGTCCAGGTGAGGCCGTCCTTCGAAATGCCGCCGTTCTCCTGGGTCGGAATTTCGGCGGCGAGATTGGGAATGAAGGCGCCCGACGGATCGATTTTCCACAGCGCGTCGAACACGATGAACTCGACCGAGGTCTCGACGCCGGTGTTGACGTAGAGCAGCGGATTGAAGTTGACCGCTTCCTGCGTGACGCCGAGCACGCATTGTCCGGCGGTGGCCGCGCGCGCCGGATCGGCGGACAAGGCGAACGAGGCTGCCGTCGTCAGACCGCCGACAATGGGAAGCGAAAGCCCAACGCCGCCGGCGAGCAAGACGTCTCTGCGGCTCATCTGTCCCGATTTTGCGATTTCTGCGGCTTCGCGCGTTCCTGCAGCGGCGCCCGCGCCGCTCGTCGTGTCGGTGGACATTGGCGTTTCTCCCTGTTCGAGGGCCTCCCCAGACCGCTCACGTAAACGCTACCGTATCGCCGGAAACTAGACAAGAGTGTACATTGATCGTCTCGTCTTCGCCCGATAACACCCTCGCCGGACGGAGTCGGCCGACTGGACATAGGTGTACAATGCTATTAGCCTGGTCGTAACGAGCCGGGGGGAGACCGACGATGAAATCCCAATATCGCGCGGTGGTCGTTGGGGGCGGCGTCGTCGGGGCTTCCGTGCTCTACCACCTGGCGAAATTCGGCTGGAGCGACGTGGCGCTGATCGAGCGCAGCGTGCTGACCGCGGGATCGAGCTGGCACGCGGCCGGCGGCTTCCATGCGCTGAACGCCGACCCGAACATCGCCGCCCTGCAAGCCTACACGATCGATCTCCTGTCCCAGGTCGAAAAGGAATCGGGGCAGGCCATCGGCATGCACATGACCGGCGGCATCTCGATCGCGTCGGCCCCGGAGCGATGGGAGTGGCTGAAGGCCTCCTATCGCATCTTCCAGACGATGGGCATCGACGACGTGCGTCTCATCGGGGTCGACGAGATCAAGCAGCGCTGCCCGATCCTGAACACGGAGGGCGTGCTCGGGGGGCTCTACGCCGAGCGCGAAGGCTATATCGACCCCTCGGGCGTGGTGCACGCCTACGCCAGGGCGGCCAAGCTGCGCGGCGCCGAAATCGTCGAGCACAACCGGGTTGTCGCGCTCGATCGCGCGGCCGACGGAAGGACATGGCGGATCACCACCGAAAAGGGCGTCGTTCTCGCCGAGCACGTCGTCAACGCCGCCGGCCTCTGGGCCAAGCAGGTCGGCCGCATGGCGGGCGTCGATCTGCCGGTTTCGCCGATGGAGCATCATTATCTCGTCACCGAGGCGATCCCCGAGATCAAGGCGCTCGACAGGGAACTGCCGCTCATCGTCGATCTCGAAGGGTTCACCTACATGCGCCAGGAGCAGAAGGGGCTGCTGCTGGGCATCTACGAGCTCAAGCACAAGCATTGGAACATGGAGGGCGCGCCCTGGGATTACGGCGCGGAGCTGATCCAGGAGGATATCGACCGGATTTCAGATGAGCTGGCGTTCGGGTTCCGCCGTTATCCCTGCCTCGAGACCGCGGGCGTCAAGCGCTGGGTGAACGGCGCCTTCACCTTCTCGCCGGACGGCAATCCGCTGGTCGGCCCGGTGCGCGGCGTCCCGAACTACTGGGTCGCCTGCGGCGTCATGGCCGGCTTCCTGCAGGGCGGCGGCGTCGGCAAGTCGCTCGCCGAATGGATGATCCACGGCGAGCCGGAAGCCGACGTGTTCGGCATGGACATCGCGCGCTACGGCGATTTCGCCTCGAACCGGGAATACATCCGCCAGACCACCGGCCAGTTCTATTCGCGCCGCTTCGTCATGAGCTATCCCAACGAGCAGCTTCCGGCCGGGCGGCCGCTGCGCTCAGCCGGCGCGCACGACGCGATGGAAGCGGCCGGCGCGCGCTGGGGCGTTTCCTGGGGCATGGAAGTCCCCATCTACTTCGCGCCGAAAGACTTTTCGGAAGTCCCGACGCTGAAGCGCTCCAACGCCTTCGATCTGGTGGGCGAGGAATGCCGCAAGGTGCGCGAAGGGGTCGGCGTCCTCGATATCTCGGCCTTCTCGCGCTACGAAGTCGCCGGCTCCAATGCGCAAGGCTGGCTCGACCGGCTGCTCGCCTGCCGCCTGCCCAAGCCCGGCCGCGCCAAGCTCGCGCCGATGCTCGGAGAGAACGGCAAGCTCAAGGGCGATCTGACGGTGTTCAACTGGGGCGAGGGACGCTGGTGGATCATCGGTTCCTACTACCTCCGGCAGTGGCACATGCGCTGGTTCGAGAGCCATCTGAGCGAAGGCGTCGGCGTGCGCGACATTTCCGACGCGGTCGTCGGTTTCTCGCTCGCCGGGCCGAATGCGCGCAGGCTGCTTCAGCGCGTCACCCACAGCGACGTTTCGCCCGCGGCGTTCGGCTTCCTCTCCTGCGCAACGCTCGACATCGGCCTGATCCGGGCGAGGGTTGGCCGGCTGTCGATCGCCGGCGAGCTGGGTTACGAGATCCACTGCCTCGCCAACGAGCACGCGACGCTGCGCAACGCGCTGCTGCAAGCCGGCGAGGGGCTCGACGCAGTGGAGTACGGCTTCAACGCGGTCGGCTCGCTGCGGCTGGAAAAGAGCTTCGGCATCTGGTCGCGCGAATTCACCCAGGACTACACCGCCGGCATGACCGGCATGGACCAGTGGATTTCATTCGACAAGGGAGATTTCATCGGCCGCGACGCCGCGCTGAAGGAGCGCGATTCCGGCGGCGCGCGGCGGGTCCTGGCGACGCTCGAAATCGACGCCGCCGACGCCGACGCGAGCGGCTACGAGCCGGTCTGGCGTGGCGGCAAGCGCGTCGGCTTCGTCACCTCGGGCGGCTATGGGCATACGATCGGGAGAAGCGTCGCGATGGCGCTGCTCGACCGCGATTCGGCCGGCGTCGGCGCGGAGTTGACCGTCCATGTCGTCGGCGTCGAGCGCGGCGCGCGCGTCATCGCGCGTTCGCCCTACGACCCCACCGGGGCAAGAATGCGCTCCTGAAATTCGTTCCATCGGCGGGGCGAGAACGTCGCCCGGCGATGGAGAGCCCGTATGATCCCACCCTGTCGGGAACGCCATGACCAGACGCTACTCCGCCCTCTCGCTGCTGAAGGAAGGTTTTGCCGGCCACACCGGCTGGGAGCCCGCGTGGTGCTCGCCCGAGCCGCAAAAATCCTATGACGCCATCGTCATCGGCGGCGGCGGACACGGTCTCGCCACGGCCTACTATCTCGCCAGGACGCACGGCCTCACGCGCGTCGCCGTGCTGGAAAAAGGCTGGATCGGCGGCGGCAACACCGGGCGGAACACGACCGTCGTCCGCTCCAACTATTTCTATCCCGAAAGCGTCGCGCTCTACGGCCTCGCCCATCGGCTCTACAAGGGCCTCGCCGCGGAGCTGAACTTCAACGTCATGTTCTCGCCGCGCGGCATGGTGTCGGTCTGCCACAGTGACGCCGAGATGGAGCTCGCCGCGCGAACCGTCAACGCCATGCAGATCAACGGCGTCGACGCCGAGCTGTTCTCCGCCGCCGACGTGCGCCGCGTCGCGCCGCCGCTCAACTTTTCGCCTACGGCGCGGTTTCCGATCCATGGCGGCGTCTGGCAGGGCAGCGCCGGCACGGCGCGCCACGACGCGGTCGCCTGGGGCTACGCGCGGGCGGCGAGCCGGCTCGGCGTCGACATCGTCCAGAATTGCGAGGTCGTCGGCTTCATCGTCGAAGGCGGCCGCTGCCGCGGCGTCGAGACCTCGCTCGGCGCGATCCGCGGCGAGCGGGTCGGCATGGCGGCGGCGGGGCATTCGTCGCAGCTCGCCGCGCTGGCGGGGTTCCGGCTGCCGGTCATTTCCTACGCGCTGCAAGCCTGCGTGTCCGAGCCGGTCAAGCCGATCCTCGATCCCGTCGTCCTGTCGCTGGGAACGGGCGTCTACGTCAGCCAGTCGGCGAAGGGGGAGCTGGTGCTCGGCGGCGCGCTCGACCGAATTCCCTCTTATGCGCAGCGCGGCAATCTGCCGGTCTTCGAAAACGTCATCGCCGGTCTCCTCGAGATGTTCCCCGCCTTCGGCCAGTTGCGGCTGATGCGGCAATGGGCGGGGATCGTCGACGTCGTTCCCGACAGCTCGCCGATCATCGACGAGTCTCCCTTGCCCGGTCTCTACCTCAATTGCGGCTGGGGCACCGGCGGCTTCAAGGCGATCCCGGCCGGCGGCGTGTTGCTCGCGCATCTCCTGGCGACCGGCGAGCGCCATCCGATCAGCCGTCCGTTCGGCCTCGACCGCTTCGCCACCGGACGCCTGATCGACGAAGCGGCCGGTTCCGGCATCGCGCATTAGAGGACGTCATGCAGCTCTTTCCCTGCCCCTTTTGCGGTCTCCGCGACGAAACGGAATTCCACTATGGCGGCGAGGCCGCCAACCCCCGGCCGGACGGCGCGGACGCGCCGGCCGAGGCGTGGGCGAGCTACCTCTACATGCGCGCCAACCCGAAGGGCGCGACGCGGGAGATCTGGGTGCATCTGACCTGCGGCGAGTTCTTCGAGATGGCGCGCGACACCGTGACGCACGTCGTCGCCGAATCGTCGGCGCTCGGCGCCGCGGAGCGCGGCCGATGAGCGCGCGGCGTCTGCCGGCGGGCGGCGGGGAGATCGACCGCGCGCAGCCGATCGATTTCACCTTCGACGGCCGCCCGGTCAGCGGCTTCCACGGCGACACCATCGCCTCGGCGCTGCTCGCCAGCGGCGTCGGGATCGTCGGGCGAAGCCTGAAATACCATCGCCCGCGCGGCGTGTGGGGCGCCGGCGTCGAGGAGCCGAACGCGATCGTCGAGGTCGCCGGCGGCGCTCGCTCCGCCATCAACGTGCGCGCGACGATGGAGCCCGCCCGGCAGGGCATGAGCGTGCGCAGCGTCAACGCCTCGCCGACGGCGATGAACGACCGAAAGGCGTTCATCGACCGTTTCGCCCGCTTCATCCCCGCCGGCTTCTACAACAAGACCTTCATGTGGCCGCAATGGCGCCTGTTCGAGCCGCGCATCCGGGCGATGGCGGGCCTCGGCGTGGCCGACCCCGCGTGGACGCCTGCGAGCAAGGCCGACCAGATCAACCATGCCTGCGACCTTCTGGTGGTCGGAGCGGGACCTGCCGGACTCGCCGCGGCGCTTCACGCCTCGTCGGCCGGCCTGAAGACGGTTCTGGTCGACAACGGCGCGAGGCCCGGCGGTTCGCTGCGCCATCGCGCCGGCTCGATCGACGCAATGCCCGCGGCCCGCTGGGTCGAGGCGACGATCGCGGCGCTGCGGCTTAAGGATTGCCTCATCCTGCCCTCGACCACGGCTTTCGGCCTCTATGATCACAATCTCGCCGGCCTCGCCCAGCGCCACGACGACGGCCGACCGGACACGCTCTGGCGCGTCAGGGCCCGCCACATCGTCATCGCCGCCGGCGCGATCGAGCGTCCGCTGCCGTTCGCGAACAACGATCTGCCCGGCGTCATGTCGGCGGACGCGGCGCTCGTCTATCTCCAGCGCTACGGCGTCGTCGCCGGCGCGCGCATCGTAGTCGCCACCAACAACGACAGCGCGCGCGAGGCGGCGGGGGCCTTGGCCGAAGCCGGCGCCGCCGTCACCATCGTCGACAGCCGCCGCGACCATGGCGGCGGCGCGGCGTTCGACGTCAGGCCCGGCAGAACGATCGCCGCCGCTCACGGCCGCAATGCGGTCGAAAGGGTGACGCTCGACGACGGCGCGGTTCTCGCCGCCGATTGCGTTCTCGTCTCCGGCGGATGGACCCCGACCCTCCATCTCTTCTGCCAGGCGCGCGGCAAGCTCGCCTGGAGCGAGGCGCTCGCGGCCTTCATACCCGCGAACCCGGTTCCCGGCGTCAGCGTGGCGGGCGCCGCGGCGGGAACGGTTTCTCTCGGCGATGCGCTGGCGAGCGGGACTGAGGCGGCCCGCGCGCTGCGCGCCGGGCAAGCCCCCGCGCCGCGAAGCACGGGAAACGAAAATACGCTCGCCATTCTTCCGGCTTGGCCGAAATCGCGCGCCAAGGGACGCATCTGGATCGACTATCAGAGCGACGTAACGGCGAAGGACGTCGAACTCGCGGCGCGCGAGAACTTCGTTTCCGTCGAGCACCTCAAGCGCTACACCACTCTCGGCATGGCCCTCGATCAGGGCAAGACCTCCAACCTCAACGGCCTGGCGCTGCTCGCCGACGTCACCGGCCGGCCGATCGCCGAGGTCGGGACGACGAGCTATCGTCCGCCCTTCACGCCGACGCCTTTCGCAACGCTGGCGGGCCTGCGCGGCGGCGAGCTGATGGCGCCGGTGCGGCGGCTGCCGCTGGAAACGGCGCATCGGCGCGGCCGCGCCGTGTTCCAGGAATACGGCGGCTGGCTGCGGCCCGCCTATTACGGCGCCGGTCCCGCGGCGGAGTCGATCCGCGACGAAGCGAGGCGCGCGCGCCAGTCCGCGGCGCTCTTCGACGCCTCGACGCTCGGCAAGATCGAGGTGATCGGACCGCAGGCGGCCGAGTTCGTCGACTTCGTCTACTACAACACCATGTCGACGCTCAAAGCCGGGCGGTGCCGCTACGGCTTCATGCTTTCCGAGTCCGGGGTCGTCTTCGACGACGGCGTCCTGGCGAGGCTCGACGACAACCGCTTCGTCGTTTCCTGCTCGAGTTCGCACGTCGGCGCCGTCCACGCCCGGCTGGAGGAGTGGCGCCAGGACCGCTTCGACCACAAGCGCCTGTTCATCCACAACGCGACCGCCGATCTCGCCACCCTGACCGTGTCCGGCCCCGACGCCAAGGCGCTGCTCGAGGGGCTGGCGCTCGGTCTCGACCTCGACGACGCGGTCCTGCCGCACATGGCGATCGGCCGCGGCGCCTTCGAGGGCGCGGATATCCGCGTCGCGCGCGTCAGCTTCACCGGCGACAGGAGCTACGAAGCATCGATCGCGGCCGACAAGGCGGACCGGCTGTGGGCGCGGCTGATCGAGGCGGGCAAGGCCTTCGACGCCGTCGTCATCGGCCTCGAGGCGCTGATGATCCTGCGCGCGGAGAAAGGCTACATCGTCATCGGCAAGGACACCGACGGCGCGACGCTGCCGCACGACCTCGGGGTGGCGGGGCCGCGGGACAAGCGAGCGACGGAGTACGTCGGGCGACGCTCCCTCTTCACCGAGGAGGCGACGCGGGGCGACCGCAAGCAGCTCGTCGGGCTAATCGTCCCCGGGGGCGAACCGCCGCTCGCCACCGGCTCGCATGGCCTCGAACGGCAGGGGGGAGAGATGCGAAGCATCGGCTTCGTGACCTCGAGCTACGACAGTCCGGCGCTCGGCCGTCCGATCGCGCTCGCTCTGATCGAGCGCGGCGCGACGAGACACGGCGAAACGATCGAGATCCGACACATGGGCGCGACGCGCCGCGCGACGATCTCGCCGCCCTGCGCCTTCGACCCGCAAGGGAGCCGCCTCGATGCGTGACCTCGGCACGAAATGGACCGCCGTTCCCGACTGGTCCAACGCCGTCCTCGAAGCTCCCGGCCTGAAGGTCGTTACGCGCCTGGGGCTCATCCAGCATCTCGTCAGCGGCGACCTCGAAGCCTTCGCCGCGCGAGCCGGATTGTCGGGAACGGGCGTCGGCGCCTTCGGGCGGGCGGACGGCGATCGCTATATGGCTCGGCTCGCGCGCGACCGCGTCCTGGCGGTGGGCGATCTGCGTTTCGACGCGCCGCCCGGTTGGTGCGGCGCCGGCTTCGCCGTCACGCCGATGAGCGCGGGATTCCACGTCTTCGAGATCGCCGGGCGATCGGCGCCCGCCGTGATTTCGCGCGCGACCACGCTCGATCCCGCCAACGGCGGTCCGAGCGCCAGCATGGCCTTCGCCGGCGTCGCTGCGATCGCCTACTTCCACGGCGACGCCCAGACGTTGCGGCTCCACGTCGATCGCGGCCTGGCGGCGTATCTCTGGACCTGGCTTTCCGCCGTCGCCGGGAACCTCTCCGCGATCGACGACGGCGGACGACCGGCCCTCGTCGATGGTTAGCCGCCGATCTCGACGCGTCGGCGGCGTCGTCGATCCGGCGAGCGCCCCGACAGACACGAAAGCGCGCGGCGTCGGGCCGACCCTCGTCGGCAACGTCAAGGCGACGCGCGAAGACTGGCGGAACCTCGCCCTCGACATCCTGGTGTCCGACGGCGTCGACAGCGTGCGCGTCCTGACGTTGAGCCAGCGGCTGGGGGTCTCGCGGTCCAGCTTCTACTGGTATTTCGAGAGCCGGCAGGATCTGCTCGACCAGTTGCTCGCCTTCTGGCGCGAGAGGAACACGAGATGCATCGTCGAGCGCGCCGGTCGCCCCGCGGCGAACGTCGTGCGTGGCGTGATGAACGTCTTCGAGTGCTGGATCGACGAGAGCCTCTTCGATCCCCGCCTCGACTTCGCCGTTCGCGCCTGGGCCCACTTGTCGGGACGCGTCAGGCGGCTCGTCGATCAGGCCGACGACGAGCGCGTAACCGCCATTCGCGACATGTTCGCGCGCCACGGCTACGACGCCGAAAACGCGTTCGTTCGCGCCCGCATCCTCTATTACATGCAGATCGGCTACTATTCTCTCGACCTGAAAGAGCCGATGGACAGCCGGCTGTCGCATGTCCCGGCGTACTTGAGAAGCTTCACCGGGCGGGAGCCGACGCCGGAGGACGTCGCCGACTTCCGCCGCTATGTGGAACTGACGCCGGCTCGGCTTGCGCCCGTATGCCGCGACGCAAGAGACCGGCACAAACCCGCGCTAAAGCCGACGCCGATCTCGACGGCTCGCTCTTGAAGAAGCGGCAGGCGCCAAGAAGGAGATCGTGAGGCTCGAGCTCCGAACGCCGATCGGCGCGGCGGCGCTTCTAAAACGCCGCGCCGTCGCGCCGCCCCATGGCTACATCAGGAGCCCGCCGCCGCAGGTGACGATCTGGCCGCTGATGTAGTTCGATTCCGGCGTGCAGAAGAGATAAACGGCGCCGGCCGCTTCTTCCGGCGTGCCGCCTCTGCCGAGCGGCACGAGCTTCTCGACGGTGCTGAGAAACTGCGGCTGAACGCCGACCTTGATTTCGCGCCCCGCTACGTCGATCGTCGCCTGCTGCGCTTCGATCGCTTGCGTCAGCCGCGTGCGTATCAGGCCGAAGGCGACGCAGTTGACGTTGACCTTGTAGCGCCCCCACTCCTTGCACATCGTGCGCGTGAGGCCGATCAGCGACGCCTTGGCGGAGGAGTAGCTCGCCTGTCCGGCGTTGCCGTAGAGCCCGGCGATCGAGGAGATGTTGACGACTTTTCGAAAGACCTCGCGGCCGGCTTCGGCGTCCTGCTTGGCGAGCATGCGGATCGGCTCGGCCGCCGCGCGCAAAATGCGGAACGGCGCCACGAGATGCACGTCGAGCATCGCCTGAAATTGCTCGTCGGTCATTTTCTGGACCGTCGCATCCCAGGTGTAGCCCGCATTGTTGACGATGATGTCGAGGCCGCCGAGTCTCTCCATCGCCGCGCCGACGAAGCGATCGGCGAAACCGGGCTGGGTGACGTCGCCGTTGACGGCGACCGCCTCGCCGCCGAGCGCCTTGATTTCGTCGACGACGGCGGCGCCCGGCGCGTCGTCGAGATCGTTGACGACGAGCCTGGCGCCGTGACGCGCGAGCTTCAGCGCGATGGCGCGGCCGATGCCCCGGCCCGAGCCCGACACGATGGCGACTTTTCCCGCAAGATTGTTCATTTTGGCGCCTCAGACCTAGAGAGCGACGACGGCTTCGCCGGCGAGCTTGACCTCGCCGTTTTCATCCCTCGCGGTCAGCGAGAGCCGGGCGAGTTTTTCGCCGTCCGCCTCGAAGAGTTGCGCGACGGACCCCTGACACGTGAGTTTGGCGCCGAGCTGCGTAATGGCGAGGAAGCGGGTCGAAAACGATCGCAACCTGTCGGGCGGCGCCGCGTCGGTCACCGCCTGCCCGAGATAGGCCATCGCCAGCATGCCCTGGGCGAACACGTCGGGAAACCCCGCCTTCTTGGCGAAGTCGCTGTCGACGTGCATCGGGTTGTGGTCGCCGGAGGCGCCGCAATAGAGAGCGAGCGTGTGACGGCTGATCGGCGGAAACGTCTTGTCGACGAGCTGGTCGCCGATCTCGGGCGAACGGGGGAAAGTGGGCGTCATTGGCCCGCTCCCTTGTTGCGCACGACGATGACGCGCTCGGCGTCCGCGACGTGCGCGCCGTGCTGGTTGGTGATCTCCGTCGTCACGGTGACGAAGGTAAGCGCGCCGCCCTTCTTGTCGACGACGTCGCCGACCCGCGAGAGGAAGGTCAGGGTGTCGCCCACCACCACCGGCGCGCGATAGACGAAACGCTGCTCGCCGTGCAAGACGCTGGCGAGGTCGATGTTCAACAGCTCGAGGGCCTCGAACGGCTTGTCGGCGTCCATCATTTCCAGACAGAAGAGATAGGTCGGCGGGATCGGCGGCGCCGAATAGCCCGCCGCCTTGGCCGCCTCGGCTTTGCGGTAGACGGGATTGCGCTCGCCGATGGTGTTGAGGAAGTAGCGAAGCCGGCCCGGCTCCACATGCGCCGTCACCGGGGTGAAGCTGCGTCCGATCGCGGAGGCGTCGACCATGGCGCGCCTCACGTCCGCTCGTAGAGCGTGACGACGCAGGCGCCGCCGAGGCCGAGGTTGTGCTGGAGCGCGCGCTTGACGCCGTCGACCTGCGTCGCCTCAGCGGTTCCCCGCAATTGGCGGGTCAGCTCGTAGCATTGGGCGAGGCCCGTCGCGCCGAGGGGATGGCCCTTGGACAGCAGGCCGCCTGAGGGATTGGTGACCACCTTGCCGCCGTAGGTGTTGTCGCCGGCGTCGATGAAGGCCTCGGCGCCGCCCTCCGGACAAAGTCCGAGCGCCTCGTAGGTGATCAGCTCGTTCTGGGCGAAACAGTCGTGCAACTCGACGACGCCGATGTCATCGGGCCCGACGCCCGACTGTTCGTACACCTTGTTCGCCGCCGCGCGCGCCATGTCGTAGCCGACCACCCGCATCATGTCGTTGGAGTCGAAAGTGGCGGGCGTGTCCGTGGTCATGGCTTGGGCGGCGATCGCGACGTCCCTCCTGAGCCCGCGGCGTTTGGCGAAGCTCTCGGACACCAGAACGGCGGCGGCCGCGCCGCAGGTCGGCGGGCACGCCATGAGGCGGGTCATGACGCCCGGCCAGATGACGTGGTCGTTCATCACGTCGTCGACCGACAACTCCTTTCGGAAGATGGCGAGCGGATTGTTCTTGGCGTGGCGGCTCGCCTTGGCGCGGATTTTGGCGAAGGCCTCGAGCTTGACGCCGTATTTCTTCATGTACGCGAGCCCGGCGCCGCCGAAATAGCGCAGCGCCAGCGGCACGCCGTCGGCGTGGACGAGCTTGTCCGCCGCGGCGTCGAAATCCTCGAACGGGCTCGGCCGATCGGCGAAGACGGCGCCGATCGCGCCCGGCTTCATCTGCTCGAAGCCCACCGCGAGCACGCAGTCGGCGGCTCCGGATGCGATCGCCTGGCGGGCGAGAAACAGCGCGGTCGATCCCGTCGAGCAGTTGTTGTTGACGTTGACGATCGGAATGCCGGTCATGCCGAGGCGGTAGATCGCTTTCTGGCCCGAGGTGGAGTCGCCATACACGTAGCCCGCATAGGCCTGCTCGACCTCGTCGTAGCCGACGCCCGCGTCGGCGAGCGCGAGCCGCCCGGCGCTCGCGCCCATCTCGTGATACGGGGCGCTCGCGCCCGGCTTGGCGAAGGGGATCATCCCGACGCCCGCGACGACGACCTTGGACGACATCGGCCTCTCCTTATATTACCCACTGGACAATATGTGACCAATGGGTCATATATGTGCGCGTCGCCTCTGTCAAGAAGGTTCGGAACTGACATGACCGCGTCGAACAAGCGCGTCGAGACCTCGCCATGGACGCCGTTCGAGGATCGACGACGCGCGCGCGACGAGAAGCGCGACGCGGTGCTGCGGATGGCGGTGAGGATGTTTCTCGAAGAGGGCTATCACCGCACGCCGCTCGCCAAGGTCGCGGATCGGCTGAACATCACCAAGCCGGCGCTCTACAACTACTTTCGCAGCAAGGAGGAGATCCTCCACGAGCTGTATCGGATGGGCGACGAGCAATATGAGGCGAGCTTCGGGCGAATCGAACGCGGCGAAGGCGACGGACTGCACAAATTGCGTGAGCTCATCCGCGCTTACGTCCACATCGTCACGACCGATCCGGGCATGTGCTTCGCTCGCCTCGACGACCGCGAGCTGGGGGAGGACGCGCGCGCGCAGGTGCGGCGCTCCAAACGCCGCTACGACACCGCGTTCAGGGTCGAAATCGCCGCCGGCGTCGACGACGGCTCTATCCGCCCGTGCAATCCCAAGCTGGCCGCCTTCGCGATCATCGGCGCTCTCAACGGCATCGCCGATTGGTGGCGCAAGGACGGCGAGCTCACCGTCGACGCCATCGCGCAGGAGTTCGCGCTGACGTTGACCGACGGCTTGGCGGCCAGGCGAAGCCGCCCCTCGCGCCGCGCGCCGGGCGTCAAGGCCGCGACGGGGCGGAGGAAAGATTGAGACCGCACGAGGGCGCGAGCCGACATCGGCGCCAGCAGCGCGAACCGCGTCGGGGCTCGAGAGGGGTTCCGGCCGAGGCGCGAGGACCGTTCAACATTCTCAGGGGCTTCCCATGTCCGCTTTAGGCATCGAAAGGCCGGATTTTCTCAGGGACGAGGACATCTGCATTTTCGAACGATCGGTGACGAAGTTTCTGGACGACCATGTTCCGGAAAGCCGCGTGGCCAAGTGGCGCGCCGATGGCGTCGTGGAGCGCGCGATGTGGCGAGAGGCGGGCCAGGCGCGCCTGCTGTGCCTGGCGATTCCGGAAGCCTACGGCGGCGCCGGCGGAGACTTTCGCCACGAAGCGATCCTCAACGAGCAATTGGCGAGGCGGGGCCTGAACGGCTTCGCCGCCGCGCTGCACAACGCCATCGTCGCGCCCTACATCCTGCATTACGGCTCGGAAGAGCAGAAGAGAAAATGGCTGCCGAAAATGGCGACCGGCGAATTCATCGGGGCGATCGCCATGACCGAGCCGGGGGCCGGATCCGATCTGCAAGGCGTCAGGACCACGGCGAGGAAGGACGGCAATCACTACGTCGTATCCGGTCAGAAGACGTTCATCAGCAACGGTCAGACCGCCGACGTCATCGTCGTGGTCGCCAAGACCGATCCCTCTCGCGGCGCAAAGGGCACGTCGCTGATCGTCGTCGAGACGGATCAGGCCGACGGTTTTCAGCGCGGCCGCAATCTCGACAAGCTGGGTTTCGAGGCGCAGGACACCTCGGAGCTGTTCTTCGACGATGTCCGCGTTCCCACCTCCAATCTGCTCGGTCGCGAAGAGGGCATGGGCTTTGCCCAGCTCATGCAGCAACTGCCGCAGGAGCGGCTGACGATCGCGATCGGCGGCGTCGCCGTCATGGAGCGCGCGCTCGAGCTCACGATCGCCTATGTCAAGGAGCGCAAGGCCTTCGGCCAGCGCCTCATCGATTTCCAGAACACCCAGTTCAAACTCGCCGAGTGCAAGACCGAGGCGACCGTGGCGCGGACCTTCGTAGACCGCCTGATCGGCCTGCATCTGGAAGGCAAGCTCGACGCCGCCGCCGCCTCGATGGCCAAGTATTGGGTGACCGATCTCGAAAACAGGATCGTCGACGACTGTCTCCAACTGTTCGGCGGCTACGGCTACATGAGCGAATACCCGATCTCCCACATGTACCGGGACAGCCGGGTCCAACGCATCTACGGCGGGGCCAACGAGATCATGAAGGTCCTGATCGCGCGCACTTTATGAAGACTTGCTAGACTAAATGCGCCGAACCGCGACGCGCGACGGCGGCGCGGAGGCGAGGCGCAAGAGCGCGCAAGGCCGATGAAGCCCGCGCCCGAGGTCACGAGAGGAGGAGCCCATGAGCACGACCTACGGCTTGCGCCGCGCCATGCTGCTGAACCGCGACGGCGCCGCCGTGCTGTTCGAAAATCGGCGAAAGACGTGGACGGAGCTGGGCGACAGGGTCGCCCGACTCGCGGGAGCGCTGACGTCGTTGGGCGTCGGCAAAGGCGACCGCGTCGCCGTACTGATGCTCAATCAGGACAGGTACGTCGAACTCTATCTCGGCGTCGCATGGGCCGGCGCGGTCATCGTGCCGCTGAATATCCGCTGGAGCGCGAGCGAGAACGAAGATTCGCTGCGCGACTGTCGCCCCAAGCTGCTCGTGGTCGACGCGACCTTCGCCCGCGTCGGCGCCCAGCTTGTTCAGACGATCGGGGCGATCGGCCTCGTCTATGCCGACGACGCCCCGACGCAATCCTTGCCGGCGGCGACCGCGAATTACGAGGATCTCCTCGCCGCCGCTCCGCCGGTCCCGGACGCCGAAGCGGCCGAGACGGACCTCGCCGGCATATTTTACACCGGCGGAACGACGGGCCGCGCGAAAGGCGTGATGCTGAGCCACCGCAACCTGATGAGCAACGCCCGCAATCTGGCGACCGAGCTGAGACCCGAGGACAACGCCGTCTATCTCCACGCCGCGCCGATGTTCCATCTCGCCGACGCGGGAGCGCTCTTTGCCTATCTGCTGGCCGGCGCCGCGCACGCGATCATCCGAACGTTCACGCCCGAGGCGCTCGCGCGAGCCGTCGCGGCGTTCCGCGTCACCGACGCGCTGCTGGTGCCGACGATGATTCAGATGTTCGTCGATTATCCCGGGCTCGCGTCGTACGAGCTCGCGTCGCTGCGCAAGGTCATCTACGGCGCCTCGCCGATCAGCGAGGCCGTGCTCGATCGCGCGATCGCCAAATTGCCGAACGCCGAATTCGTCCAGGCTTACGGGATGACCGAATTGTCGCCGGTCGCGACCTTCCTGCCGTGGAAGGACCATGTCGGCGCCGGGCGAGCGAAAGGCCGACATCGTTCCGGCGGGCGGCCCGCGATCATGGTCGACGTTCGCGTCGTCGATCCCATGGGAAAGCTCGTCCCGCCGCGCGTCGTCGGCGAAATCGTGGCGCGCGGCGACACCGTCATGATGGGGTACTGGGAGCGGCCGGAGGAAACCAAGAAGGCCGTGATCGACGGTTGGATGCACACCGGCGACGGCGGCTACATGGACGAAGACGGTTATGTCTACGTGGTCGACCGCATCAAGGACATGATCATATCGGGCGGAGAAAACATCTACTCCGTCGAGGTCGAGAACTGCGTCGCGCAACATCCCGCGGTCGCGCAATGCGCGGTGATCGGCATACCGAGCGAGCGCTGGGGTGAAACGGTCCATGCGATCGTGATGCGCAAGCCGGGCGCCGAGGTGACGGCCGACGACATCATCGCGTTCTGCAAGGACCGGATCGCCGGCTACAAGTGTCCGCGCAGCGTCGATATTCAGGACCATACGTTGCCGCTCTCCGGCGCCGGCAAAATCCTGAAGCGCGAATTGCGCAGGCCGTTTTGGGAGCGACAAGAGCGTCAAGTCGGCTGATCGGCGCCGTTGCGTCGCGCCTGAAGCGGGGCGAGCGCGATCACGCCGTTTCGTTGGGAAAGGCAACTCGAAGGATTGAAGCGATGTCGTTGGTCACAGCGGAGCGACGCGATACGCTAGCGATTATAACGCTCAATAATCCTGAAAAGTACAACGCGCTCGGGGGCGCCCTTCTCGACGATCTCTCGCGCGCGCTCGATAAGGCGGTGGAGGAATGGTGCGCGCGCGCGATCGTGTTGACCGGCGCGGGGAAAGGTTTCTGCGCCGGCGCGCAGTTCGGCACGGACACTTTCGAGGCGGGCGAAAGGATCGGCGACTGGATGCGCGCGGCGATCAATCCCGTGATCGAGAAGATGCGCGCCTCGCCGGTTCCAATCGTCGTCGCCGTGAACGGCCCTGCGGCGGGCGCGGGGGTCGGCCTCGCCCTGGCGGGCGACGTCGTGATCGCGGCGCGCTCGGCCCGCTTCATCCTCAGCTTCGTACGCCTGGGGGCGGCGCTCGACGCCGGCGCGTCGGCGTTCTTGCAGCGCTCGATCGGCGCCGCGCGCACGCGGGCGCTGGCGCTGCTGGGCGAACCGCTCGCCGCAGAAACGGCGGCGCATTGGGGATTGATCTGGAAAGCGGTCGACGACGCCGATCTCATGGGCGAGGCGTTGGGCGTCGCCCGGAAATTGGCGGAGGGGCCGCCGATCGCCATCGGCCTCATCAAGCGACAACTCGAATCCGCCTGGACGTCTTCCGTCGGCGAAACCGTGGACGCCGAGGCCTCGGCGCAATCTCGCGCCTTCGCCACTGAGGATTTGCGCGAAGGCGCCGCCGCTTTCGTCGAGAAGCGTCCAGCGCGCTTCGTCGGCCGCTGAGAGGGTCGCGCGAGCGGCGAAAAGCGGGGCCGGAGAGATGCTATGACGTGAGTGAAACGACGCGATCCGCACGGCGAGCGTCTGGGAGGATACGGATATGGTCGATGTGCACACTGCGAACGGCGCTGGAATTCCGGCGTCCAACCAACGCGAGGGTGGCGGCGCGGGCCGCGCGCTGGGCAAGATGGTGGCGGCCAATATTGTCTTGACCGCGGCTCGTCGCTTTCGAGATCGCGAGGCGATCTTCTGCACGAGCACGAACCGACGGTTCAGCTTTCGTCAGCTCAACGAAAGGTGCAATCGTCTGGCCAGCGCGCTGGCGGGGTTCGGCCTCGAGAAGCCCGACGTCGTGGGTTTCCTCTGCAACAACAGGGCCGAGCTGCCGGAAATCTATTTCGCGCTGGGCAAGCTCGGGCTGGTGGGCATTCCCTTGAACTATCGGCTCGCGCCGAGCGAGATCGTAGCTCTGATGCGAGACATGGGAGCGCGATCGATGCTGTTCGAAACTCGCTTCGCGTCCGCGGCCGATCAGGTTCGCGCCGCGCTCCCCGCGGTCGAGACCTTCGTGGCGATCGGCGCCGGGGGGCCGAGCTGGGCGCTCGATTACGAGGCGTTGCTCGCGCGCGCGTCCGGCGACGAACCCGAGGCGGAGGTCGAGGAACACGATCTCTTCTATTTCAACCTGACCTCGGGAACGACGGGTCTGCCGAAGTCCTACGCCCTGACGCAGTTCAACAACGCGGCGTTGGGCCCGATGTTCGAGGCTTACGACATGACCTCGCGCGATGTCGTATTGACGGTGTTCCCCGCGTTCGGACGCGTCGGCTACGCCTGGCTCGCCGCCGGGCTGATGTTCGGCGCGCGCAACGTCCTGATGGATTTTCATCCGGTCGAGGCGCTGCGTTTGATCGAGGCCGAGCGCGTGACCATGTGCAATCTCGTGCCCACCATGGCGGCGATGATGCTCGGCGACGCAGGTCTGCCGAGCCGCGATTTGCGGTCGCTACGCGCCCTCGTCTTTGCCGGCGCGATGTTTCCCGCGCCGCTGCGCGAACGCGTGACGGCTCGATTGTGTCCGGGCATCTACGAGTATTACGGCATGCAGGAGACCGGCGCTCTGACGATTAGCACGCCCTCCGACCGGGCCCTCTATCCGGAGTCCGTCGGCGCGCCGCTGTGCTTCGCCGAGGTTCGGATCGAACGCCTGGACGGGACGCTCGCCGCGCCCGGTGAAATTGGGGAGATCGTCGGTCGCTCGCCCGCCACCGTCACCCGCTATTTCGACAATCCGCAGAAGTCGGCGGAGACCTTCCGCGACGGCTGGGTTCACACCGGCGATCTCGGCGCGATGAACGAGGACGGCTTCGTCTTCATCAAGGGCCGGCTCAAGGACATGATCATTTCGGGCGGACAGAACGTGCATGCGGCGGAAGTCGAGGAGACGATCCTGCGCATTCCCGGCGTTGCCGATTGCGCGGTGTTCGGCTTGCCCGACGACCTCTGGGGCGAACGCGTCGCCGCCGTGATCGTCAAGGCGCCGAGCGGCGGTCAGGCGCTCACCCTCGAGGGCGTCCTGTCGAGCTGTCGGGAGCATCTGGCCGGCTTCAAGACGCCGAAGACGGTCGTCTTCCAGGACGAGCCCTTGCCGCGCACGCCCACTGGCAAGGTCCAGAAGTTCCTGCTCGTCGATCGGTTCCGCGAGCCCGGAAAGGACTGAAGCGGCGTTCGCGGCCGAAGCCCCGCCGGCGAGGCTTCGACGCGCAGGACGCTTGCGAGGAATTCGCCGCGTGGCTGCGCAGCGAGCCCGTCGACGTCGGAAACACCTGTCGGCGCGGCATCCGCCGTTACATCATCCACGGGACGACATTGGGGCGTTTTCGGAAGGCGACGCGGGCAACGGCGCCGCGATGCGCGTCGCTCCGGTCGCTCTGGCCACCCTCGGGCGACCCGATGCGGCGGTCGAATGGACTCTGGGGCAGCGCCGCATCACCCATCATCATCCGCTGTCGGACGCCGCCTCGCTCACGCTCGTGCGCATGGTTCAGGCGTTGATTTCGGGGCAGGGCGTACGGAGCGCCCGCAGCGTGGCGGAGACGCTGATCGCGGCGCAGCCGGCCTTCGCCTTCGCGCCCCGTCGCGGCCTGTCCACGGCTTTCATCGTCGACACGATGCGGACGGTTCTGCACGGCTTTTTTGGCGCGACGAGCTTTTCCGATTGTCTCGTCGAAACCGTCAACCAGGGCGGCGACGCCGACACGACCGGGGCGCTTGCGGGGATGCTGGCGGGCGCCGCTTACGGGCCGGCGGCCATACCGCGGGAATGGCTCGCTCGGCTCGACAAGCCGGTCGTCGCCGAAATTCGCCGCCAGGTCCCGCAACTGCTGGCGCTGGCGCCGGCGACGTCTCCATAGCGACCGCCGCCGCCGGGCCCGCCGAAGGCTCGCGACCGCGGCCCGCAGGCCGGGCGAGGCGCGCCGGGGCCGGTCCGGGCGCCGTCGCTAATTTGCCACAGGACTGTTGCCGTAAACGCACAGTCGGGCGGCCCAGGGCGCCGTATAAGAGCCAAATCGAGCATGGGTTTCATCGGCATGACTCAATTTTCAGATCCGGCGCGCCAGGACGCCGCGGGCGACGCCGCGCAACTGCTTTCGCGGGTCGGCTACGTCGTCCTCGCGCTCGCGGCGCCGAGCGCCGTCGCGTTGTCCTCGCGCGCGATCTTCGTGCTGTTTCCGATCGGCGTCGCGCTGCTCATCGTCGCGGCGGCGCTGGACCCGGTGGCCGGATTTGTCGGGCGCATCGGCGACGTCGTCAAATCGCCGGTGAGCTGGGCGGCGCTGGCCTTGTTCGCCTGGGCCGCGCTTTCCCTCCTGTGGTCGCCGTTTCCCGCCTCGGGCGTGCCGCATCTGCTCAAACTCGCCGCGATCGCGCTGGCGACGCTCGTCGTCATGGCGAGCGCGCGCGAGCACATGCGCGCGACGGACCTCTATCTGTTTCCGATCGGCGTTCTCCTGACCATGGCGACGATCCTGGTTCTGTGGTTCGTGGCGCAGCAGGGCGCCGAGCCGGACAGCGGCCGCATCCTGCAAGGCTGCACGGCGATGGTGGTCATGCTGTTCCCCGCGTTGGGCGGGCTCGCCGCCCGCGGCCGCAACGGCTACGCGCGCACGCTGATGATGCTGGCGCTCGCCTACGTCTTCGCCATCGGCGCGGCCTCGACCGCCGCGGCGGTGCTCGTCGGTTTCGCCGTGCTGTCCTTCGCGATTTCCGACATTCGCCGGACCGTGGCCGACCTGAGTTGGCTGGCGACCGGTCTCGTTCTGATTTCGCCGCTGATCCCGGCCGTCGCGCCGACCCTCTCGCATTGGCTGTTCCACGCCAAGCTGGTCGATCTCGCCGCGCCGTATCCCACGCTGGGCGCCGCCGCCAGGCTGATCCTGCACGACGAGGTTCGCCTGATGACCGGCCACGGCATCGACACGGTGGGCCGTGGCGTCGAGGCGGGGCTGCTGCCCGCGCTTTCGCCGCGCGTCGCGATGTTCGAAATCTGGTACGAGCTGGGGATCGTCGGAGCGCTGGCGGCGGCCGCCGCGGTCTGGCTCGGCTTTCGCGCCATCGGCGAAATGGCGCCGCGCCTCGCGCCCTATGTGGCGGCGACGTTCGCCTGCGATCTGACGCTCGGCTTCCTGTCGCAGGACATGACGCAGATGACCTGGGTGACCCTGCTCGCGATCAGCGCGATCGCCCTCGGCGCCGCGGCGCGCAGCCAATATCGCACCACCCGGCCGTCGGCCGCCCATCTCGCGCATATTTGAGCGGTCCGCCCGCGGGCGATCGGCAAAGCGTCAGCGCCGGCCCGGCGCGCTCGCCGGCCGGTGGATCGTGCGCGGTCGCTTGTATTCGACCACGACGGCGCGATTGCGGCCGGCGACCAGCGTCGCGCGGCCGCGCGACTGGGCGGCCTGCTTGGCCGCCAGAGCCCTGATTTCGTCAGCGGGCACGCCCATCAACGACGCGGCGATTTCGACGCGCTGCGCCAGGTCGTCGGTCAGGCTCTCCGCGGCGATCAACGCTTCCTCGATCGTCGGCGGATCCTTGCGAACGCGCCGTGCGCCCCATTTCGTCTTCCAGGTCGTGCTCATCGCGTCCTCGGTCATCTCCTGAGCTCGCCCAAAGCCGAGCCCGCCGCCATTCACGGCCGAAGAAAATCATATATTTCACGCTAACAGATATGGTGCAGTGCAGCAATAAAAAAGGGCCGCTCGCGGAATATGGTTGAGGCGGGGCGATTCGGCTAGTGCGGCCTATTGACCGACCTCGCGCCGCGGCGGCTTTCTTGAGGGGCGCCGCGATCCGTGTCAGATTCTCGGCGGCCCTTCGCAACGCCCGGGGAATTTCGCATGTCCGCTGCCAGTCCATCCCTTCCGAGCGAAGGCGCCGCCGAGTCCGCCGGAGGGCGCCCGCGTCCCTTCGCCGCCTTCGCCGCCGAACTCGTCGCCCACGACGGCGCGCGCGCCGCGATCGACGCGGCGTATCGCGCGCCCGAGACGGACTGCCTGCCCGGCCTCATCGGCGCGGCGGAGCTGCCGGCGCCGGTCGCGGGCCAGGCGCGCGCGTTGGCGCGCAGCCTGATCGAGGGCCTGCGGGAGCGGCCGACGACGGGGCTGGTGCAGGGGCTGATGCGCGAATACGCGCTCTCCAGCCAGGAAGGCGTCGCCCTGATGTGCCTGGCCGAGGCGTTGCTGCGCGTTCCCGACGCCGCCACGCGCGACGCCCTGATCGCCGACAAGATCGGCGGCGGCGGCTGGCGCGCCCACGTCGGCCATTCGCCCTCGCCGTTCGTCAACGCCGCGACCTGGGGCCTGCTGATCACCGGCCAGCTCATCGGCGCGGTCGACGAAACGGGGCTGGCGGCGACGCTGACCCGCCTCATCGCCCGCTCCGGCGCGCCGATCATCCGCGCCGGCGTCGACACCGCCATGCGCGTGCTCGGCGAGCAATTCGTCTGCGGCCAGACCATCGAGGCGGCGATTGCCCACGCCAGGGCGCTGGAGGCGCGCGGCTATCGCTATTCCTACGACATGCTCGGCGAGGCCGCCGCGACCGCCGCCGACGCCGAGCGCTACCTCGCCTCCTACGAAGCGGCCCTGCGCGCGATCGGCGCGGCTTCGGCCGGGCGCGGCGTCTACGAAGGGCCGGGCCTCTCCATCAAGCTGTCGGCGCTGCATCCGCGCTATTGGCGCGGCCAGCGCCGGCGGGTGATGGACGAGCTCTTCCCGCGGGTGAAGCGCCTGGCGGTTCTCGCCCGCTCCTTCGACGTCGGGATCAACATCGACGCCGAGGAATCCGAGCGCCTCGATCTGTCGCTCGATCTCCTGGAGAAGCTGTGCCGCGACCCCGAGATGGAGGGCTGGAACGGCGTCGGCTTCGTGGTGCAGGCCTACCAGAAGCGCGCCTACGCGGCGCTCGGCTGGATCGTCGCGCTCGCCCGCGCGACGAAACGGCGGATCATGCTGCGCCTCGTCAAGGGCGCCTATTGGGACAGCGAGGTCAAGCGCGCCCAGGTCGACGGCCTGGAAGGCTTCCCGGTGTTCACGCGCAAGATCCACACCGACGTCGCCTACGTCGCCTGCGCCCGGCTGCTGCTGGAGGCGCCCGACGCGATCTTTCCGCAATTCGCCACCCACAACGCGCTGACCCTCGCCACGGTCCACGCGATGGCGGGCAAGAACTTCTACGCCGGGCAATACGAGTTCCAGTGCCTGCACGGCATGGGCGAGCCGCTCTACGACAGGATCGTCGGCGCCGGGGGCGACAACCGGCCGTGCCGCGTCTACGCGCCGGTCGGCTCGCACGAGACGCTGCTCGCCTATCTCGTGCGCCGCCTGTTGGAGAACGGCGCCAACACCTCCTTCGTCAATCGCATCGCCGACGCCGCCGTTTCGGTCGACGAGTTGGTCGAAGACCCGGTCGAGGCGGCGCGCGCGGTCGTTCCCATCGGCGCGCCGCACCCCAAGATCGTCGCGCCGCGCGATCTCTTCGCCCCCGAGCGCGCCAATTCGGCCGGCCTCGACCTGAACAACGAAGCGCGCCTCGCAGCGTTGGGCCAAGCGCTGGAGAGAAGCGCGCAAGCGGACTGGCGCGCGGGGCGCCCCGGGGCCGCGGCGCGCGCTGTTCTCAATCCGGCGGATCGGCGCGACGTCGTCGGCCACGTCGCCGACGCCGACGCGGCTGAGGTCGACGCGGCGTTCGCACGCGCCGCCGAGGCGGGGCCGGCCTGGGGCGCGCTCGAGCCGAGCGCGCGCGCGCGCATCCTGGTCGAAGCGGCGTCGCGGTTCGAACGCCAAGCGCAGGAACTCGCCGGGCTGATCGTCCGCGAGGCGGGAAAGACGTTGCCCAACGCGCTCGGCGACGTGCGCGAGGCGGTCGATTTCCTGCGCTATTACGCCGCGCGAGTCTTCAGCGATTTTTCCAACGCGACGCATCGCCCGCTGGGAACGATCGTCTGCATCAGCCCGTGGAACTTCCCCATCGCCATCTTCACCGGCCAGATCGCCGCCGCGCTCGCCGCGGGCGCCGCCGTGATCGCCAAGCCGGCGGAGGAGACGCCGCTGATCGCCGCCGAGGCCGTGCGCCTGATGCACGCGGCCGGCGTTCCCGAGGACGCGCTGATCCTCGTCCCCGGCGACGGCGCGGTCGGCGCCATGCTCACTGCGCAGCGGAGCGTCGGCGGCGTCATGTTCACCGGCTCGACCGAGGTCGCCAAGCTGATCGCCGGCGCGCTCGCCAAGCGCCTGCGCCCGGACGGCGCGCCGATCCCGCTGATCGCCGAGACCGGCGGGCAGAACGCGCTGATCGTCGATTCCTCCGCGCTGCCCGAACAGGTGATCGCCGACGTGCTCGCTTCGGCCTACGATTCGGCGGGCCAGCGCTGTTCGGCGTTGCGCGTCCTCTGCCTGCAGGACGACATCGCCGATCGCATGCTGGCCATGCTCAGGTCAGCGATGTGCGAGCTGGAGGTCGCGCCCCCCGATCGCTTGAGCGCCGACGTCGGCCCGGTCATCTCCGCCGAGGCGCTCGCCAACTTGAACGGCTACGTCGCCTCGATGCGTGCGCGCGGCTTTTCCGTCCACGCCGAGCCGCTCGGCGAGGCTACCGCGCACGGCTTCTTCATCGCCCCGACGCTGATCGAGATCGCTTCGGTCGCCGATCTCGGCCGCGAGGTGTTCGGCCCGGTGCTGCACGTGCTGCGCTACCAGCGCGAGGCGCTGCCCGAGCTTCTCGACGCGCTCAACGCCACCGGCTACGCCCTGACGGGGGGCGCGCATTCGCGCATCGACGGCACGATCGAGCTGGTGAGCGGCCGGCTCGCCGCCGGCAACATCTACATCAACCGCAACATCATCGGCGCGGTGGTCGGCGTGCAGCCGTTCGGCGGCCACGCGCTCTCCGGCACCGGGCCGAAGGCGGGCGGGCCGCTCTATCTCAAGCGCCTGCTCGCCGGCGCCCCCGCCGCCTGGCCGCCGCTGCCGGCCGGCGAGCCGACGGTCGCCGCGAAAACCTTCATGCGGTCGCTGTCGCAACGCGGCCTGGGGGACCTGGTGGAACGCTGCGCCGACCTCATGCGCGCCTCGCGCCTCGGGGTCGAGCTGGAGCTCAGCGGCCCGGTCGGCGAGCGCAACCTCTATTCGCTCGTCGCGCGCGGCACGGTGCTGTGCGACGCTTCGAGCGAGGAGTCGATGATCGCCCAAATCGCCTGCGCGCTCGCCGCGGGCAACCGCGCCGCCCTCGCCGGCCCGCCGGCCGCCGCGTACCTCGCCGCGCTGCCGCGGGCGCTGCGCGAGGACGTGGTTCCCGTCGCCGCGACCGATCGGATCGACGCCGTGCTGACCGACCGCGAAGGCGCCGCGTTGATCGAGTTGCTCGGGGCGGTGGCGCGTCGCGAAGGGCCGATCGCCAGCGTGTTCCGCTACTCGGCGGAGGCGCTGCGCCGCGGCGACCCGGCGCCGCTGGATTTTCTCGTCGCCGAGCGCTCGATCTGCATCAACACGACGGCCGCGGGGGGGAACGCGAGCTTGATGACGATCGGGTGAGCGAGGGGGGAACGAGCCGCCCTCGGCCCGCCCCTGTCGCTGGCTCACGGCGATCGTAATGACGACCTGTACAGCGCTTCGATCGCCATCGAGCGGGGACCCGGGCGCGGACGGAGAACGAAGTCTGATCCGTGTGTGGAAGAAAGGAAGTGGGCGTGGCGTCACCATAATTCCGTAATCCGGCGTTGTCTTTGGACAACCGCGCGAATTTCGGTATAGTTCGTATTCTGGAGTTCAGGGGGCGGTGTTATGAATTTGGCGACAAGAATTGTCGTGGGAGGGATTAACATCGCGGCCACCCCGCACCCAAGCGGAATATATCGGACGCTCTTAGCTCGACTTTGCGCATTTCATGCTGCGTAACAGAGCGCTTCGGTGAGTCTTTGCAACAAAGCGGCGGGAATTTCCACGTTGTCTGGGTTTTGCCGAGACATCGGTAAATTCGGGAG
>JBEKLU010000012.1:0-65745 GCA_050010035.1 Roseiarcus sp. | reverse complement strand
ATGGTGATCATCGTGTTGTTGAACGACGAGTTCACATGGGCGACGCCCGACACGATGTTCTTGCGTTCGCGGCGGCGAACGCGGGTTGCTTCCTTAGCCATTGGTTCGTCCTTCAAGCGCGCGTGCGGCGCGAAAAATCCTAGAGATTCGCGAGACCTCGCGAGCGATCACTTCTTCTTGCCGGCGATCGCCTTGGCCTTGCCCTTGCGCGTGCGCGCGTTGGTGTGCGTGCGCTGGCCGTGGACCGGCAGGGAACGGCGATGGCGAAGGCCGCGATAGGCGCCCAGGTCCATCAGGCGCTTGATGTTGATCGCCACTTCGCGCCTGAGATCGCCCTCGACCATGTAATCGCGATCGATCGTCTCGCGGATTTGCAGCACTTCGGCGTCCGTCAGCTGGGCGACGCGGCGCTCGGCGGGGATATGCACCTTCTCGCAAATCTCTTCGGCCTTCTTCGAGCCGATGCCGTGAATGTATTGCAGCGCGATGATGACGCGCTTGTTGGTGGGTATGTTGACGCCTGCGATACGAGCCACGGCCCATGCTCCATTTCGGCGGCGCCCCGGCCAAAAGCCGATGCGCGGCGGTTGCAAAGCCCTCGACGTCCGGTGGAGGCCGGCCCTTGCCGAGAGACCCGAAAGCGCAAAAGGTCCCGTGCGCTCGCAATGGCGCCGGGACCCAGAACGCATTCGGGATGGCGGGTATATAGAGCGGCCGACGCCCGCCGTCAACGGGCGCCCGGCCCATGGACGCGCCTCGATCGGCGAGGGGACCGAGCGCGGCGCCATTTTCCCGCGCGCTTGCCTGATTTCAAGAACTTGCGAAGCGATTTTCCGCCGCCCGATCCGGCGACCCGCGCGTTCAAATTGCAGCGCAATATTGTGATACAGAGTTATTCAGTGGACTTCCGGGACTTCGGGGACTTCGGGGACATTGACTTCGGGGACATGATACACATTGCCGATTTTCAACGCGCGCAATCCTCCCGCCGCGCCGCTAATAATTCAATTCGTATCATGTCCCCGTAAACCATGTCCCGTAAACCATGTCCCCGTAAACCTCCCCGAACCCCCCGTAACCCGTAACCCCGCGCGCGCGATGGCGCATCAATTGCGCCTGGTTCTCGACGCTGCGAATGGGCACGAAACGCATGCTCGGCCGCCCGACCGCCTCGCAAATCGCCGCGGCGTCGACGGCGTCGTTCTTGTTGCGCCGAACGTAGGGCTTCACATAGGCCGGCGGGATCAGCTTCACTTCATGCCCGAGTTCGCTCAGCGAGCGCGCCCAATGATGGGCCGAACTGCATGCTTCCATTCCCACCAGGCAGCGCGGCAGCGAGGAAAAGAAGTTCAGCACCTGACCGCGCCGAACCGGCTTGGCGACAACCAAAGCGCCCGCAGCGTCGACGCCGTGGACCTGAAAAACATTCTTGGCGATATCGAGCCCGACGACCGTGACAGACGACAGATTCTTGATAGACTTGCCCATGGACGGCTTCCCTTCAGATGGGTTGTGACAACGACCATCTTGGCACATCGATGCCGCTCGGGGCGCCGTCCACCCCATCACCGTAATACGTAATACCTGAATACCATGGAATACCCGTCGGTGCGGCGTTACGCCGGTGTTCGGCTTACCTCGACAATGCCCGGCAGAGCGTCCTTGCCGGCGCGCTCGCTGCACGCGCGCTCCCATGAGAACTGGCGAATGGTGTTCGAAACAGACCCGCCGCTCACGAGGGGGATGTCGATCGGAGTGGGAGGATTGGCGCGCTGGTCCGGTCGCGCCGCCATGTGGACGATGCTGATCGGTTGGTGAGGCGAGTAGTGCTCAACGAGCCATTCGCCGTCGTCCGACGCCTTCCACGGTCCCATGTAGTTGCAGGAGTCAGGCAGAAGATCGATTGGCAGGTCGTCGAGATACACCGCCATCGCGAGCGCGAGCTGATCCGATGAGAAGATGTCTGCGCCCGCTCGGATCACCTGCGCCTGCCTCCGCCGAAACGCCTCCCAGTGAGGCGCATCCCGTCGGAGCGCAAAGACGCCGGAGTTGAGGGTGGGGCGTAGACCGATGCGTCGAGCATCACGCTCGGGCACGCGCGCCTTTCGGGCGTTCTTGTACAGGATGGACCTCACCTCGGCGAAGCCGAAGGCCGCCCACCGCACTCGGACGACCTGCTGGGAATAGCGCGAGGCCTGGCACACAATAGCCAGCTTACCGGTTGACGCTGCGGAAAACAGGAGATCCACGCCGGCGAAGTCCTGCACCCAGGCGTCGGCGTCGATCCAAAGGATAAGGTCAAATTCCGGCAGGTGTCGATCAAGGAAGGCTCGCGAGATTTGAGCTTTGAGGTGCTGCCGCCCCCGAATGCGATGCGCGGGAAAATCATACTCCCACTCCACGTCGAGCATGCGCACGCCGTATGCGTCGACAAGCTTCATGCGCTGGGCCGGAGTTAGGCCGCGGTCGATTACCGCGACCGGCAGCGCCTCCGCGCTGCGGAAGAGCCGTATGGAGCGCACCAGCTCTTCGACGAGGTGGAAGTAGCCTGCATCGCCCCCAGTGACGATCGTGCGCGTCAAACCTCCAGCAACAATGTCGCTGCTTTCCTTCGTCATGCGCCCACCAACCGGAGCGCCCCAGCGCTCTGGCCCCCTGCGATAAAGAACGAATTCATGCCGGACCTCATCACGTAATCCACCCCAAGCCTGCTCAGGCTGTCGACCGGCGTCCAAGTTTGACGCCCAATATCCCCGGCCAAAATTCCGGCTTACAGTGATAGCGCATTTAACTTGCGCCGGGCCATTTCTCCATGGCGGTCGCGGAACAGGATCAAAATGAGCGCGCTCTCGCCGGAGCGGCGCGCGCCCCGGCCGCCATGGAGAAATCGCTGGCGCCCGCCGCTTTTGCGCTTCTGCGTCCGTTGCGCTATGGCGGCCTCTCGCCGCTTGCCTCTCCAGGAGATCCATCGTGACCCGCAAGACCCATCGACGCGGCGGCGGCCCCGGCCCGCGGGAGAAGAGCCCCGAGCGCGCCGTGGCGAACAAGGCGGACAGCCGGTCCGAACGCTCCCGCCCGCGCGAGGAGAGCCTCGACAAGTCGGCCCCGAGACCGCCGCGGCGCGAGGCGCGCTCGCCCGATGTCGTGCAGATCTACGGCTTTCACAGCGTGGTCGCGGCGCTGCGCGCGCCGCGCCGCAAGCTCATTCGCCTCTACGCGACCGCCGCCGCCGCCGACCGCCTCGCCGAGGATATTTCCGCGCGCGGCGTCGAGACGCGCATTCTGGAGGCCGACGAAATCGCGCTGCGCGCGCCGCGCGACGCCGTGCACCAGGGGCTGCTGCTCGAAGCGCGGCCGCTCGAGCCGATCGACATTTCCGAACTGCCGGCCGAGGGCCTCGTCGTCGTGCTCGATCAGATCACCGATCCGCACAACGTCGGCGCGATCCTGCGCACCTCGGCCGCCTTCGCCGTCGACGCGTTGGTGACGACCGAGCGCCATTCGCCCGAATTCACCGGCGCGCTCGCCAAGTCCGCCTCCGGCGGGCTCGAGCACGTGCCGATCTGCAGCGTGACGAACCTGGCGCGCGCGCTCGGCGATCTCGGCGATCTCGGCTATTGGCGCGTCGGGCTGGATTCGGAAGCGCCGCAGACGTTTCGCGAAGCCAGGCTCGCCCGCCCGCTCGCCCTCGTCCTCGGCGCGGAAGACAAGGGTTTGCGCCGGCTGACGCGCGAACGTTGCGACGTCATGGCCCGGCTCGAGCTGCCCGGCGCGATCAAGAGCCTCAACGTGTCGAACGCTTGCGCCATCGCGCTGGCGATCGCGAGCGACGTCCTATCGCAATCGGCCCGCGTCCCCGGCGGCGGCGCTAGTTCAGCGACGGCACCGTCTTGGCGTAGTTGAGATCGAAGGTCTTGTTGAGGAGCGGGTCGAGCGGCGTCCCCTCCGAGGCGTCGAACACGCGCACGTGAGCCGGCGCCGGCGCATCGTCGAGGCCGGCGACGCGCGCGCCGGCGCCCGGGGAGTCCGCGTAACGCGCGATCCGCGCCTTCTGCGCGGCGAGCTCGGCGGGCGAAAGCGGGACTTTCAGGATCGCCTCCGTCGTCGCGTCGATGTCGGCGCTTTCGCTGAAGACGGCGCCTTCCGGCGCATCGTTGACGCCGGTGACGACGGCGCCGAGGCCTTCGGGCGTCGCGCCGCTCACCTTGGTCGGCGAAAGCGAGCCCTCGACGCCCAGCAGCGACTCGCGCAGGCGCAACCTTTCCCCGAGCTTGGCCAATTTGGCGCCGAGCGCGCCCCCGCCATCCTGCGAACCCGAGCCGGCGACCGCCAGGTCGCCAAAGACCCTCGGGTCGGCCGGTTCGAGCTCGCCGTGCTTCGAGCCGGGCGCGCCGGGCGCGCTGGCCGGGGCCGGCGCGGCGTCGGGCGCGAGCCTGTCCTTGGCGTCCTTCTCGATTTGCCGCCAGCGCGCCACGTTCTTCAGATGCTGGTCCAGCGTCTCCGCGAAGGCGTGGCCGCCCGTTCCGTCGGCGACGAAATAGACATCCTTGGTCGTCGAGGGATTGGCGACCGCCTCGAGCGCCGCCTTGCCGGGATTGCAGATCGGGCCCGGCGGCAAGCCGCTGATGATGTAAGTGTTGTAGGGCGTCGCCTGCTGCAGTTCGACCTTGGAGATCGAATGGCCCAGGGTGCCCTTGCCGAACACCAGGCCGTAGACGATCGTCGGATCGGACTCGAGTTTCATGTGGCGGCGCAGGCGATTGATGAAGACGCCGGCGACGCGCGCTCGCTCGTCCGCCTTGCCCGTCTCCTTCTCGACGATCGAAGCGAGCGTGATCAGTTCGCCGGGAGACTTGATCGGCAGATCGACCGCGCGCTTGGCCCAGATTTCGTCGACCGCCTTGGCCTGGGCCTTGGCCATTCGCGCCAGCACGGCCTGGCGCGTGTCGCCGCGCTCGAAGAAGTAAGTGTCGGGAAGCAGCGATCCCTCGCGAGGAGGCTCCTTGATGTCGCCGAGGAGAACGTCGTCGTCGCGAAGACGCTCGACGACCTGATCGCTCGTCAGGCCCTCGGGAATGGTGAGCTTGTGTTGCACGACCTTGTGCGCGATCAGCTCGGCCTCGACCTGGCGCAGGCTGACGCCCGCCTTGAACGCGTATTCCCCGCGTTTGAGCGCGCTTCGGCTGCCGTCGATCAGCGTCATCGCGGCGAACCAGAGGGAGCTGTCGATCACGCCGGCGCGCTCGAGCTGGTCCCCGATCGGACCGCCGTCCTCCTCGCGCGTGATGACGACGACCTTATCGGTCTCCAAGGGACCGGGCTTGCGCGCCTCGATCATCGCCCAGGCGAACAGCGCCAAGCCCGTCAGCGCGCCGATCAGCGCGAACGACAGGAAGCCGCTCAGGCCGGAGAGCCCGGAGCGCCGCGGCCGGCGCGGCGGCGCGGGCGGCTCTGGCTGCGCCGGCCCGGCGGCGGCCGGGCGCGGGCGCGCGCGCGCGCCGAAGAGGCTGACGCGCGGCCGCGCCTCGGCGCCATCGCCTTGCTTCTTGGCGTCGTCGCCCTGATTGGACGTGTCGCTCATCCGGGCCTGCCGTATCTCGCCTGGCGGCGCGCTTGCGCCGCGCGCCAGTCTAGCCGCTTTTGCGGCGAAATGAAGAGATCAATCCTTCAGGCGCCGGGCTCGGGCGGCCCGCGGAAGATCAGCGAGGCGTTGGTTCCGCCGAATCCGAAGGAGTTCGACAGCGCGACGCGGATCTCGCGCCTCCTGGCGACGTGCGGCGCGAGATCGATCGCCGTTTCCACCGAAGGATTGTCGAGATTGAGGGTCGGCGGCGCGACCTGGTCGCGCAAGGCGAGAATGGAGAAGATCGCCTCGACCGCGCCGGCCGCGCCCAGGAGATGGCCGATCGAGGACTTGGTCGACGACATCGTCACCGTCGCCGCGGAATTGCCGAGAAGGCGCTCCACCGCCCGCAACTCGATCTCGTCGCCCACCGGCGTCGACGTTCCGTGCGCGTTGACGTAATCGATGTCGGCGGCCGACAGCCCCGCGCGCTTCAGCGCCGCGCTCATGGCGCGATAGGCGCCGTCGCCGTCGGGCGCCGGCGAGGTGATGTGATAGGCGTCGCCGGAGAGGCCGTAGCCGACGAGCTCGGCGTAGATGCGCGCGCCGCGGGCCCTGGCGTGGTCGAGTTCCTCGAGCACGACGCAGCCCGCGCCCTCGCCCATCACGAAGCCGTCGCGATCGCGATCATAGGGACGCGAGGCTAGTTTCGGCCGATCGTTGAAGCCGGTCGACAGCGCGCGGCAGGCCGAGAACCCCGCGAGGGAAAGACGGTTGACCGCCGATTCGGCGCCGCCGGCGACCATCACCTTGGCGTCGCCCAGCGCGACGAGGCGCGCCGCGTCGCCGATGGCGTGCGCGCCGGTCGAGCAGGCGGTGACGACGGCATGATTGGGGCCCTTGAGACGATGGACGATCGAGACCTGGCCGCTCGCCAGATTGATCAGGCGCCCGGGGATGAAGAACGGCGAAATGCGCCGCGGCCCCTTCTCGTGCAGCGTGACCGAGGCATCGTAAATGCCGCCGAGGCCGCCGATGCCCGAACCGATCAGCACGCCGGTTTCGATCTCGTCCTCGTATCTCCTGGGCGCCCAATCGGCGTCGCGCAGGGCCTGGGTCGCCGCGGCCAAGGCGTAGACGATGAAATCGTCGACGCGGCGCTGTTCCTTGGGCTCCATCCAATCGTCGGGATTGTAGGCGTCAGGCGAGCCGCCTCGGGGAACCTGCGCCGCGATCTGGCAGGCGATGTCGGCGACTTCGAAATTCTCGACGCGCCCGGCCGCCGAGTCGCCCGCGAGCAGCCGGCGCCAAGTGGCTTCGACCCCGCAGGCCAAGGGCGTGACCATGCCCAATCCCGTGACCACGACGCGTTTCATTGTCGTTCCTTAGGCTGCGGGCGGCTGCGCGACGCCGCAAGAGGGCGCGACGCCCAAAAGTTCGCGCGCGCCCGACGCGACAAGGGCCGGACTTTCGCCGGCCCCTTTCCAGCCGCGCGCGGAACGCGGCGACCCGGCTTTCGCCGTCACTTGCCCGCGGAGGCCTTTTCGAGAAACTTCACGGCGTCGCCGACCGTCACGATGGTCTCGGCCTGATCGTCGGGAATTTCGACGCCGAACTCTTCCTCGAAGGCCATGACGAGCTCGACCGTATCGAGCGAATCGGCGCCGAGATCGTCGATGAAATTGGCGTTGTCGACGACCTTGTCGGCGTCAACGCCGAGGTGCTCGACGACGATCTTCTTTACCCGCTCCGCGACATCGCTCATTTGCATTTTCCCTTGTGCGGTCGGGCGCGATCGCCCGCCTGTGATGGATTCCCTGGGTCGACCGCCGATCGATCGAACCGTTCAAAAACCGCCCCCCGCGACCGGCGCCGAACTTACGGCGGGCCGCGCCTCGAATACGATCCTGCGCGGATAGCCCCCCGACATAAACGGCGCTTCGACGACGAAACGGCTCGATAGCATATCTCTCCGGTCAAGGCGAGAGGCGGCCCCGATGCGCTCGAGACGTCGCTCGATCTCGGCAATCGCCTCAAATCATTGCCATTCCGCCATTGATGTGCAGAGTCTGTCCGGTGATGTAGGCCGCTTCGGCGCTGGCCAGATAGACCGCCGCGGCGCCGATATCCGCGCCAACGCCGAGCCGACCCATGGGCACCGACGTCAGGATGCTTTCGCGTTGCCTCTCGTTGAGCGCGTCGGTCATCGGGCTGGCGATGAAGCCCGGCGCGATGCAATTGACGGTGATGGCGCGGCTCGCGACCTCGGCCGCCAACGCCTTCGACATGCCGATCATCCCCGCCTTGGCCGCCGCATAGTTGCCCTGTCCGGGGTTGCCGGTGACGCCGACGATCGACGCAATGCCGATGATCCGCCCGAAGCGGCGGCGCATCATGCCCTTGAGAGACGCGCGGGCGAGGCGAAACGCCGCAGTGAGGTCGACCGCGATCACGGCGTCCCATTCGGCGTCCTTCATGCGCACGAACAGATTGTCGCGCGTCAGGCCGGCGTTGTTGACGAGAATGTCGAGCGAGCCCATCGCCGCCTCGGCGGCCGGGACGAGCGCCTCGACCGCGTCCTTGTCCGTCAGATCGCACGGCGTCACGTGAACGCGGGTCGCGAGCTCGCCCGCCAAGGCTTCCAGAGCCTCGCGCCGCGTGCCCGAGAGCGCCACGCTTGCGCCTTGCGCGTGCAGGGCGCGCGCGATCGCGCCGCCGATACCCCCCGAAGCGCCCGTCACCAGCGCCGTCTTGCCCGTCAGATCGAACACTGCGCTCGCCTTTCCCGTCGTCTCACTTTAGTTCGCCGCGGCCGCCTTGAACGCGGCGACGTCGGCCGGCGTTCCCACACTCGAAACCGTCGCGCCCTCGGCGATGCGCTTGATCAGCCCCGCGAGCACCTTGCCCGCGCCCAGTTCGACGAAGCGCGTCGCGCCGTGAGCGCTCATGTAGAGCACGCTTTCGCGCCAGCGCACGGTCCCCGTCACTTGCGCCACGAGATTGTCGCGAATGACGGCGGGGTCGCTCACCGCGCTCGCGACGACGTTGGCGACGAGCGGAACTTTGGGCGCGCTGATCGAAGTCGTCTTCAGCGCCTCGGTCATCGCCTCGGCCGCCGGGCGCATCAGCGCGCAATGGAAGGGCGCGGACACCGGCAGCGGCAACGCGCGCTTGGCGCCTTTCAGCTTGGCGAGCTCCATCGCCCGCTCGACCGCGGCCTTCGTGCCCGAGATCACCACCTGGCCGCCGCCGTTGTCGTTGGCCGCCTCGCAGACCGCGCCGGCCGCATCGACCTCGCTCGCGGCCTGCGCGGCGACCTTTGCGACCTCGGAAAAATCCAGGCCGAGGATCGCCGCCATCGCGCCGACGCCGACCGGAACGGCCCTTTGCATCGCCGCGCCACGAATGCGCAGCAGCCGCGCCGCGTCCTCCAGCGTCAGCGCGCCGGCCGCGCACAGCGCCGAATATTCGCCCAGCGAATGGCCGGCGACGAACGCGATGTCGCGAGCGACGTCGAGACCGGCCTCGCTTTCGAGCGCGCGCATCGCCGCCAGGCTCGTCGCCATCAGGGCGGGCTGCGCGTTGGCGGTGAGCGTCAGCTCCGCCTCCGGCCCCTCGAAGATCACTTTCGACAGCTTCTCGCCGAGCGCCGCGTCGACGCGCGCGAAGACCTCGGCGGCGACCGGAAATCGATCGGCGAGCGCCTTGCCCATGCCGACCGCCTGCGAGCCCTGCCCGGGAAACACCAAGGCCGTCGTCATCTCCGTCCTTTCGCCGCTATGCGCCGCGCGCGGAAAGACACGCCCGAACGGGGCCTGTCAAGAGTCTTGACATCGCCGACGAGGCGAGCCAGCATCTTGACCGATCGGTCAGGATTTCCCGAAACCGTGCTCGGCGCGTCGAGCCGCAGGAGAGCCGCAATGCGAATCGTCCCCGAACCGCCTGGGATCGCCGACGTCGCGCCCGCCCGCCTCGACCGCGCGACGCTGGAGGCGAATTTCGTCGACCTGCATCCGCCGCTGAGCGTCCACGAAGCGCGCGTCGAGGCCGACCGCTGCTACTTCTGTTACGACGCGCCGTGCCGGCGCGCCTGCCCGACGTCGATCGACATCCCCCTGTTCATCCGCCAGATCGCCGCCGGCAATGCGCTCGGCTCGGCGCGCACGATTCTCGAGGCCAACATCATGGGCGGCATGTGCGCGCGCGTCTGCCCGACCGAGACGCTGTGCGAAGAGGCGTGCGTGCGCGAGGCGGCGGAGGGCAAGCCGGTTCGCATCGGCCTGCTGCAGCGCCACGCCGTCGACGCGCAGATGGAGGCCGGCAAGACCCCGTTCACCCGCGCGGCGCCGACCGGCAGGCGCGCCGCGATCGTCGGCGCGGGGCCGGCGGGCCTTTCTTGCGCCCACGCGCTCGCCGTCGCCGGCCACGACGTCACGATCTTCGAGGCGCGGGAGAAGTCCGGCGGCCTCAACGAATACGGCATCGCCGCCTACAAGACGCCGGACGACTTCGCCGCGAGGGAAGCCGCCTTCATTCTTTCGATCGGCGGCATTACGGTGCAACACGGCGCCGTCCTGGGCCGCGACGTCGATCTCGCCGAGCTGCGGCGCGACTTCGACGCGGTGTTCCTCGGCGTCGGCCTGGGGGCGACCAACAAGCTCGGCTTGGCGGGCGAAGGCGAGCTCGCCAACGTGATCGACGCCGTCGACTATATCGCCGAGCTGCGACAGGCCGAGGATCTCGGCGAACTGCCGGTCGGGCGGCGCGTCGTTGTCATCGGCGGCGGCATGACCGCGGTCGACGTCGCGGTGCAGTCGAAGCGCCTCGGCGCCGAGAGCGTCACGATCGTCTATCGGCGCGGTCTCGATCAGATGAAGGCGAGCGAATTCGAGCGCGAGCTCGCGCAGACCAGCGGCGTGCTCATTCGCCCCTGGGCGCGCCCGGTCGCGTTGGAAAGCCATGGCGGCGCGGCGAGCGGCGTTCTCTTCGAGCGCACGCGCGAAGAGGGCGGGACGCTGGTCGGCGTCGGCGGCGCATTCCGCATCGAGGCCGACGTGGTGTTCTCGGCGATCGGCCAGAAGGGCGCGATCGAGGCGCTCGCCGCGGCGGGCGTCAAGTGCTCGCGCGATGGGCGCATCGTCGTCGACGGCGAGCGGCGCACCAGCCTCGCCGGCGTGTGGGCGGGCGGCGATTGCGCGGCGGGCGGGCTCGACCTGACGGTCGCGGCCGTCGAAGACGGCAAGCAGGCGGCGCGGTCGATCGATGCGGCGCTGAAATCCAAGGCCCGGAGCTAAGGGAGGACGCCATGGTCGATCTCAGCGCCAGTTTCCTCGGCATCAAGTCGCCCAACCCGTTCTGGCTCGCCTCGGCGCCGCCGACGGACCGCAAGACCAACGTCGAACGCGCGTTTCGCGCCGGCTGGGGCGGCGTCGTGTGGAAGACGCTCGGCGAAGCCGGGCCGCCGGTGGTCAACGTCTCCGGCGCCCGCTACGGCGCGATCTACGGCCCCGACCGGCGGGTGATGGCGCTCAACAACATCGAGCTGATCACCGACCGCGATCTCGAGATCAACCTGCGCGAGATCAAGGAGGTCAAGCGCGAATGGCCCGACCGCGCCCTGGTGGTCTCGCTGATGGTGCCGTGCGACGAGGATTCGTGGCGCTCGATCCTCGCTCGCGTGAAAGAAACCGAATGCGACGGCGTCGAGCTGAATTTCGGCTGTCCGCACGGCATGTCCGAGCGCGGCATGGGCTCGGCGGTCGGCCAGGTCCCCGAGTACATCGAGATGGTCGCGCGCTGGTGCAAGGCGCACACGCGCATGCCCGTCATCGTCAAGCTGACGCCCAACATCGCCGACATCCGGCCTCCCGCGCGCGCCGCCAAGAAGGGCGGCGCCGACGCGGTGTCACTGATCAACACCATCAACTCGATCATGGGCGTCGATCTCGACGCGATGGCGCCGGCGCACGCGATCGACGGCAAGGGCACCCACGGCGGCATGTGCGGCCCCGCCGTCAAGCCGATCGCGCTGTCGATGGTCTCGGAAATCGCGCGCGATCCGGAAACCGCCGATCTGCCTATCTCGGCGATCGGCGGCGTGACGACGTGGCGCGACGCCGCCGAGTTCATCGCGCTCGGCGCGGGCAACGTGCAGGTGTGCACGGCGGTGATGACCTACGGCTTCAAGATCATCGAGGAGATGACCTCCGGCCTGAAGGCGTTCATGGCCGCCAAGGGCTATTCGCGCATCGACGATTTCCGCGGCCGCGCGATTCCCAACGTCACCGACTGGCAGTTCCTCAACCTCAACTACGTCGGCAAGGCCGAGATCGACCAGAATCTATGCATCAAGTGCGGGCGCTGCCATATCGTCTGCGAGGATACTTCGCATCAGGCGATCTTCCCGATGGTCGACGGCGCGCGCAAGTTCGTCGTCAACGACGCCGAATGCGTCGGCTGCAATCTCTGCGTGCTGGTCTGCCCAGTGGAGAATTGCATCACGCTGGTCCACAAGACCGAAGGCGTCGATCCGCGCACCGGCCTGAATTATGCGCAGCCGCCGCGCAACTGGACGCGCCACCCCGACAACCCGGCGGTGAAGGCGGCGGCCGAATAGGGCGCTCGCGCCGACCGGCGCCGATCGTCCGAGCGCAAGTGTCGCGGGCCGCCGCATTGCTCTGGACCGCGTAAGCGGTAGGTTACCCTGTCGTCGGCGAGGGAGAGCGCCTCTCTCTTCGTTCACGAAATCCTTTCGAGGGGGGTGGAGATGCGCGCGAGGACGAAAATCGGCATGTCGACGGCGCTGCTCTCGGCGCTGTTGGTTGCGGGGATCGCGCTCGCCGGCGATCCCAATCCGGTTCCCAAGGTTCCTACCGGCGATCCAGCCATGATCGCCGCGTTCGCCCACGCGGCGGCGGGGCTCGACGGGTTTTTCGCCGACTGGCGCAAACCGCCGCCGCGCGCCGAGCGGTTCTCGGTCAAGATCGGCTTGATCGACACGCCCGACGCTCCCGGCTACGCCGTCGTCCGCCCGGGCGCCGCGGGCGCGATCGAATGGTTCTGGACGAAAGAGTTGCGCGTCGACGGCGCCGGCTTTTCCGCGCGTCTCGCCAACGACCCCGATCGGCTGCGCAACGTGTCGTTCGGCCAGACCGTCCATTTCAGCCGCGAAGACATCGGCGACTGGATGTACTGGCGGGACGGCAAGATCGTCGGCAACGCCACCGCCTGCCCCGCCCTGGCGCACGCCACGGCCGAGGAGCGGCGCCAGATGAAGGAGCAGTACGGGCTCGATTGCGGCTAAGCCGTCGCTTGGCGCCGATAATAGACAACCCGCCCGCTCGGCGCGAGTTGATCGAGAAAATCGAAATCCCGAACGTTCGCGGTCAGAACCTCGGCGCCGATCCGCCGCGCTTGCATGAAAATGAGCGCGTCGTTCAGGAATTTCCGCGCAGCGCCCACGCCCTTCGGCTGATCGCTCAGCCGCGCGAGTTCTCCGGCCAGCATGCCGGCCTCGACCCAAGTCGCGTCTATTGGCGCGTGCAATCGATGTGCGGGAATATCCTCGATGGTTTCGCGCAAAGGCCGCAGGACCGACTTCGTGGACGGATGGGATGGATCGAGCCTGCCAAACAAATGCGTCAATTCCGCCAGACAGACCGCGGAATGGCGACAAATGCGCGACGCGATGAGATCGTCGACCGATTGCGGCGTTCGCCCTTGCAGGACGTCGAGATAGACGCATGTGTCCAGCAGGAGCGCGCCGCCGATGCGAGGCTCGTCATCGGCCCAGCGAAGTTCGGCGTCGCGCCGGCGCTCCAGCCGCGCGGTCCGCTTTTGCGGCTTGAGCGCGCGCAGCGAGGCGGCGAGGTCAAACACCGAGGTCGATGTCGGCAGGAATGCTCCCCTTGCGCCGGACGAGGCGCGCGCCGAAATCGTCCTCCAGCGCCAGCCGCGACAGCGCGATCTCCAGCAGTTCGGTGTCCGAATTTACGCGCGCGCGGGCCTTCGCCGCCTCGATGAGGCTGGCCGGCAGGCGGCCGGAAAGGCGCGCGCTTCGCGCCGCGCCGAGCAGCCCCTTGGCCCGAGCCTCGTCGAGAACCAGCTTATTGCGGGCGCGAACGACATCGTCGTCGCTGCCGATCGCGTGATGCGGGCGAGTGACCATGTAACCGTCCTCTTGTTGAACAAACTATACGTCTTGTCCAACAACGGGGCAAGCCAACAATCGCGCCGCCGGGGTCCGCGCCGCTACTCCGCCGCCTGCCTTCGCGCCAGCGGCGCGCGCCAGGCCTCCATCAGCCGGCGGCGCTCTTCCTCCGCCGCGGCAATCGCGCGCGCCTTGACGTGGCCGAAGCCGCGGATTTTCTCCGGCAGCGCGGCGAGCGCCAGCGCGGCGCCAAGATTGTCCGCCGTCAGCCCGGCCGCCAGCTCGCAGCACAAAGCCTCGTAGTCGGCGATCAGCGCGCGCTCGGCGCGTCGCTCGGCCGAATAGCCGAAGACGTCGAGCGGCGTGCCGCGCACGCCGCGCAGCGCCGCCAGAACGCGCAACGCCTTCATCATCCATGGGCCGAAGCTCATCTTCTTCGCTTCGCCGGTGACGCGATCCTTGCGCGCCAGGATCGGCGGCGCGAGATGGAAGGTCAATTTGAGGTCGCCGTCGAAGGCGCGCCGAAGCTCGTCCTCGAACGCGCCGTCGCTGTAGAGCCGCGCGACCTCGTATTCGTCCTTGACCGCCATCAGCTTGAAGAGATTGCGCGCGACCGTCTCGGCCAGCGCTTCGCCGCCGGACGCGCGTTCGCGCTCGGCGCACGCGATCGCCTCGACATTGGCGCGATACCGCTCGGCCCAGCGGCGGTTCTGGTAGGCGGCGAGAAACGCGGCGCGCCGCGCCACGATCGCCGCGAGGCTTTGATCCTGCGCGGCGGGCGGCGCGCCGGGCGTCAGGAACGGCGCGAGGCAGTCAGGATCGGCCGCCGCCGCGCGTCCCCAATCGAAGGCGGAAAGGTTCATCGCCGTCGCTTCGCCGTTGAGCGCGATCGCGCGGCGCAGCGCTGCGGCGGAGAGCGGCACGTAGCCCGACTGATAGGCGTAGCCGAGCAGAAACATGTTGGCGCCGATCGCGGCGCCGAACAGCGCGGCCGCCGCCGCGCCGGCGTCGACGAACCGCGCCTGCCCCCCGCAACGCGATTGGATCGATTGCTTGACCCTGTCGGCGGGCAGGGAGAAATCCGGCTTGCGGGTGAAGTCGCCGGGATAAACCTCGGCGGTGTTGACGACGACGCCCGTCTTGCCGCCGCGCATCGCCGCGAGCGCTTGCCTGGCGCCGGAGACCACGAGATCGCCGCCGAGGATCAGATCGGCCTCGCCCGCGGCGACGCGGATGGCGTGGATGTCCTCGGGGCGGCGCGCGATCTTGACGTGGCTGAACACCGCGCCGCCCTTCTGCGCCAGCCCGGCCATGTCGATGGCGCCGCAGGCCTTGCCCTCGAGATGGGCGGCCATGGCGAGGATCGCGCCGACCGTCACCACGCCGGTCCCGCCGACGCCGGTGACCATGATCGCGTAAGGGCGCTCGCCGATCTCGCGCCGGACCGGCTCGGGAACGTCCGGCGCCGCGCCCGCCTTAGCCAGCGCCGCCTTGGGCCGCGCGCCCTTTACCGTGACGAACGACGGACAGAAGCCGTCGGCGCAGGAATAGTCCTTGTTGCAGCTCGACTGGTCGATGCGGCGCTTGCGCCCGAATTCCGTCTCCAGCGGCTGCACCGAAACGCAATTCGACTTGACGCCGCAGTCGCCGCAGCCTTCGCAGACGCGTTCGTTGATGAAGACGCGCTTGTCGGGATCGGGATATTGGCCGCGCTTGCGCCGGCGACGCTTTTCCGCGGCGCAGGTCTGGTCGTAGATCAGCACCGTCGCGCCTTCGATTCCCGCGAGCTCCTTTTCGACTTCGAGAAGATCGTCGCGCGGACGGATGACGACGCCCGGCGGCCATTGCGTCTGCGGCGGATACTTGTCGACGTCGTCGGCGACGACGACCACGCGTCTGGCGCCGTCGGCCGTCACCTGGCGCGCGATCTGGGGAACGTTGAGCCCGCCTTCGTGGCGCTGGCCGCCGGTCATCGCCACCGCGTCGTTGAACAGGATCTTGTAGGTGATGTTGACGCGAGCGTCGATCGCCCAGCGCAGCGCCAGCGCGCCGGAATGGTTGTAGGTGCCGTCGCCGAGGTTCTGGAAGACGTGGCGGCGCTTGGAGAACCAGGATTCGCCAACCCAGTTGGCGCCCTCGCCGCCCATCTGGGTGAAGCCCTCGGTGCTGCGGTCCATGAACAGCGCCATGAAATGGCAGCCGATGCCGGCGTAGGCGCGCGCGCCTTCGGGCACCAGGGTCGAGCGATTGTGCGGGCAGCCGGAGCAGAAATAGGGCGTGCGCGAGGCCGCCTCCTTGATCCCGGCGAGCTCGGCCCGGGTGGCGCGCACGCGCGCCAGCGCCGCTTCGAAATCGGGGTCCGGCCTGAATTTCAGCAGCCGTTCGCCGATCGCGATGGCGATCTGGGCGGGATTGAGCGCGCCCTTAGAGGGAAACAGCCATTGCCCCGCTTCGTCGCGCTTGCCCACGACCACCGGCTGATGAGCCGCCCCGTAGAGCTCCTCGCGGATCTGCACCTCGACCAGCGTGCGCTTTTCCTCGACGACGACGATCTGCGACAGGCCCGCCGCGAATTCGCGCAGACCCGCCGGCTCGATCGGCCAGGCGCAGCCGAGCTTGTAGAGGCGCAGGCCCAGCGCGTCGCAGCGCGCCTCGTCGAGGCCGAGATCGTCGAGCGCCTGGCGCACGTCGAGATAGGACTTGCCGAGCGTCACCACGCCGATCTTGGGATCGGCGCCGCCCGAGAAGACGATGCGGTTGAGCCGGTTGGCGGCGACCCAGGCGACGACCGCGGCGCGCTTTTCCTCGTGCAGGCGCGCTTCCTGCGCCAGGATGCCGTCGTGCCGGCGGATGTTGAGGCCGCCGGGCGGCATCGGAAAGTCGCCAGGCTCGACCGGGACGACGCGGTCGAGCGAAGCGTCGACCACGGCGGTCGATTCGATGGTGTCCTTGATGCACTTCAGGCCGACCCAGACGCCGGCGTAACGGCTGAGCGCCCAACCGAGCGCGCCGTAATCGAGAATCTCCTGCACGCCGGCCGGCGACAGCACCGGCATCATCACATCGAGGAAGGCGAATTCCGATTGATGGGCGGTGGTGGAGGATTCGGCGGTGGGATCGTCGCCCATCAGCGCCAGCACGCCGCCGTGGCGCGAGGTCCCCGCGAGATTGGCGTGGCGGAAGACGTCGCCGGAGCGATCGACGCCCGGACCCTTGCCGTACCACAGCGCGTAGACGCCGTCGAAGCGGCCTTCGCCGCGCAGCTCCGCCTGCTGCGTTCCCCAGATCGCGGTCGCCGCCAGCTCCTCGTTTAGGCCGGGCTCGAAATGGATGTCGTTGGCGGCGAAAAGGTCCGCCAACTTGAGGAATTGCTGATCGAGCCCGCCGACCGGCGAGCCGCGATAGCCCGAGACGAAGCCGCCGGTGTCGAGCCCGACGCGCCGGTCGCGCTCCTTTTGCTCGATGAGCAGGCGCGCGACCGCCTGCGCGCCGTTGAGCAGCACGCGCGACTTCGTCAGGTCGAAACGGTCGGCGAGCGCCACCGGCGAAAGGGAACAATCGAGCGCCGCGCTCGGTCTGTCGTCCATGGCCGGCCTCCCGATGATCGCGCACGAAAGCCCCGCGCGGAGCGGCGCTTCGTCTTATCTCACGGGAATCTGGCGGCTCCGCCGCCAAATTGCAAGCTCAGGCAGCCGCTTCGCGCGACGGCCGGCGCCGGTCCATCAAGGCCCGGCGAACGCGCGCTAGCCGCCTTCGACCTCGAAACCGACCGCGACGTTGCCCCTCGTCGCGTGCGAATAAGGGCAGATGTTCTCGTGCGCCTCGCGCACGAACTGCTCGAGGTCGGCCTGCGGCAAGGCGTGATCGACGACGCGCAATTTCACCGTGACGCCGAACCCGCCCGCCTCGCGCGGGCCGACGCCGACCGAGCAGGTCACGCTCGCCCCGCTGGCGTTCTTCTTGTGGCTGCGCGCGACGAAATCGAGCGCACCGCCGAAGCAGGCGGCGTAGCCCGTCGCGAACAGGTGCTCCGGCGTCGTCGTTCCCGGCTTCCCGGGACCGCCCATTTCCTTAGGCACGGAAAGATCGACGCTGACCGACTTGTCCGTCGTTTCGGAATGGCCGTTGCGGCCGCCGGCGCTCACCGCGGTCGCGGTGACCAGCGTCTTGACAGGGGAAATCATCGTCGGGTCTCCTTGCAGCGAGGTGGGCGCCCCCCAGCCACGCTCGATCGGCGCGCGTCGCGCCGTCGAGCCACCTATTTCACCACGACCGGGGTGCCGACGTGAACGCGACCGTAGAGGTCGATGACGTCGAGATCGCGCATGCGGATACAGCCCGACGAAACGGCCTGGCCGATCTCCTCCGGCTCGTTGGTGCCGTGAATCCGATAGAGCGTGTCGCGACTGCCCTGATACAGATAGAGAGCGCGCGCGCCCAGCGGGTTGTCGTAGGCCCCGGCGAGCGGGCCGTGCGAGAGATAGACCTTGAATTCCGGCCAGCGCTGCATGATCGAGGCGGTCGGCATCCATTGCGGCCATTCGACCATGTGCCCGACGCTGGCGCGGCCGGTCCAGCCGTACGCTTCCGCGCCGGTCGCGACCTGGTATTGGATCGCCTGCTTGCCCGGCAGCACAAAATAGAGGTGCTTCGACGTGGTGTCGACGACGATCGTCCCCGCCGGCTCGCCGGTGGGATCGGGCACGCGATTGCGCACGATCGGGATCGACCATTCCTCCGCCGGGGCGAGCGCCAACATCGTCTTGTCGCGCCCCGACAGATGCGCATCGACCGCCATTGGCGAACCGATCGGCTCGCAACCGCTCAAAATTGCGCCGGCCAAAAACACCGCGCCGATTGTGAAAATCTTGCCTGACATGCCCGCGCCCATAGCCCCTATTCAGCTTTCGCTTACCATAGAACCGAGTGGTTTACCGAATCTTTCCCCTAGGGCGAGTGTTTACGCGATCGAAGTCCGCCGCGCCACCATTTCGTCGCCCGTCGGCCGCAAAGCCGCTCACTTCGTCGTTACGGGACGATGGTGACGCCCATGTTACGGTCGTCCCGCGGCGGAGGCGCCAGGCGCAGCGTCACGAGCGCTTGCGCCGCAACAGCGGCAAGACCACGCGCTTGGCGATTTCCTTCAGACGCTCTTTCGCCTGCCACGCGGCGAGCCCGAGCGCGAAGCCGCGCGCCCGCCCGGCGCCGAGCGCCAGGGCGAAATCGGCCAACTCGAGCCGCCCACGCCAGACCCGCTCGATCATCGCATGGCCCGACAACGCGCAGGAATCGATCAGCGCCAAGCCCGGCTCGCGCTCCAGCTTGCGTGAAACATCCAGCGTAAGCTGCAACCCCGGCGAATATTCGGCGAAGCGCTCGTCGTAGGCGGTCTTCCAGTAGAAGGCGCGCTCGCCCGATCGCAAGACGAGGCCGATCGCGATCGGCTCGCCGTCGAGCGCGAGACTGTGGACGCTCAGCCGGCCGCGCGCCGCAAATCGAGCGAGCATTTCGCGCGTGAACGCCGCCCGGCCGGCGTCCGCGGCGAGCGCCGAGCCTCGCCCGCCCTTCCATCCGCGCTGCTCGAGCGCCAGAAATGCCTCGAGGCCGTTCGCATCGGCGACGGCCGTCGTCTCCAGGCGGCCGCGCCCCTCCAGGCGCCGGCGCTGGCGCGCCCATTCCTTTCGGCGCTTCTTGGCGAGTCCCGCTTCAAAACCGGACGCCGGCCCGGCCGGCAGCGCGGCGCGCCGGCGCCGATTGACGATCTCCAGGCGCAGCGATTCCCGCGCGGCGACGGTTTCGAGCGCTCGCGCGATCGGTCCGTTCGTCTCCAGGGATGGCAGCAGGAGCCCGGCGGCGCCGCGCCGCGCCCGCCTGAGCCAGGCGACAATCGCGCTCAACGCCGGCGCGCACGCGTCGCGATCGAGCAGAACCGCGGCGAGCCCCGCCTGTTCGCTGCGCCAGACGCGCGCAAGGCCGAGCGGCAGGCGCGAAAATTCGATCACGGCCACGCCGATCAGTTTTTCCCGCGCGGCGTCGCTCCACACCATGAGCGTCGCGACGCGGCCCGGCGGCGCGAGGCGGACGAGCGCGGGGATGGCGAAGTCGCTTTCGGCGAATGCGTTGGGCTCGGCGGCGCGCGAGGCGAGGTCGCGCCACGCCGCCTCGCAGCGCGCGAGGCCGCTCAACTCGGGCGTTTCGACAAAGGCCGCGTCGCCGGCCTTGCGCTCCGTCACAATTTGATCGCTCCGGCCTCGACGCCCGCGACAAAGTCCGCGTCGACGCGGGAATAGACGCCGTCGCCGCGATCGTCAAAGAAGATCGGATCGTCGGCGCGCGCGGGATCGAACCCTTGCGCGACCAGTTCGGTCTTCTTCGGCTTGAACGTGCCGGTGAGATCGAGCTTGGGGCGAAAGCGCAGGAACGCCGGGCGCGCGTAAGACGGCAGGCGCTCGGCGATCAGCGCGCGCAAGCCCGCCAGATCGAAGGTCGCGACGTTGTCGACGACCAGCGCCGCCATGCCGGCGCGCCCGTCGTGGCCGGGAACGGCGACGCCGTAGACGGTCGCTTCGAGCACGCCGGGAAAAACCGCGATCGTCTCCGCGACTTCGGTGGTCGAGACGTTTTCGCCCTTCCAGCGGAAGGTGTCGCCGATACGGTCGACGAAATAATAGTAGCCGCGCGCGTCGCGCCTGAGCAGGTCGCCGGTGCGGAACCACGAATCGCCCGGCCGGAAAACGTCGCGCAGGATTTTCGCGCGCGTGGCCGCGGGGTCGGCGTAGCCGTCGAAGCGCGCGGCGGGCTTATTGGGATCGTCGAGGATTTCGCCGAGCAGTTCGCCCGGCTCGTCGACGCCGCATTCGATGCAGCGCCCGCGCGCGTCGCGCTTCTCGACGCCCTCGTCGATGTCGAAGGCGACGGCCCGGACCGGGAAGCGCTTGGCCGCCCATCCCGGCATGCGGCCGACCGCGCCCGGATGCGAATCGAAATTGAACAGAACGACGTTGCCCTCGGTCGCGGCGTAGAACTCGAGCACGTCGCGAATGGCGAACCGCGCCTGAAAGGCCGAAAAAATATCCGGCCGCAGCCCGTTGCCGACGCACTGACGGATTCGATGCGCGCGGTCCTTGTCGCTCGGCGGCGCATTGAGGAGATAGCGGCACAATTCGCCGACGTAGATGAACATCGTGCAGTCGTGGCGGATCGCCTCGCTCCAGAATTCGCTCGCCGAAAAGCGCTCGCGGATATAGCACGAGCCGCCGACCGACAGCGCGATGCCCGGCGCGATGACGCCGCCGTTCGTGTGGTACATCGGCAGGCAATCGTACAAGCGGTCCTCGCGCTGAGCGTTTGCCGCGGCGGCGAAGCCGAGCATGATGCGCAGCACGCGCGAATGGGTGATGCGCGCCGCCTTGGGCAGCCCGGTGGTGCCCGAGGTGAAGATGAAGAGCGCGCCGTCGTCGATCGTCAGCTCGGGGCGCTCGCGCGCGGCGAGGGGCGCCGCGCTGAACGTCTCGACCTCTTCGTCGATGCGCGGTTCGCCGCCCGCCGTCTCGCCGTGGACGAAGACGACGAGGTCGGCGCCCAGATGCTGCTGCGCGCCGGCGAACTGCGGCCGCAGGGACGCCTCGACGATCGCCGTCCCGGCGTCGACGACGGCGACGCAATGGGCGAGCGAGGGACCGGTGAGATTGGTGTTGATCAGCGCAGCGGCGACGCCGACCCGTGCAAGACCCATCCAGATCGCCAGATATTCAGGTCGATTGGGCATCATCAGGCAAACCGCGTCGCCCTTGCGCAAGCCCCGCGCGAGCGCCCAGCGGGCGTAGCGGTTCGCCCTCGCGTCGAGCTCGCGGTAGGTGAAGGATTCGCTTTGGCCGATCAGGGCCGGCCGCTCCGCATAGTCGGCGGCCCAGCCTTCGAGATAGTCGCCGATCGTCCGGCGCGGCGTCCGCGCGACCCGCTTCGACCACGACAAAGCGCGCAAGACGCCCCTGGCATAGAGGATTTCGCTCTTGAGTCGAGCCAGCATGCCGGCGCCTACTCCCCGCGCGAGTGTTATTGTTCAACTATGAACTAATTTCGCAAAAGACAAGCCCGCGGCGCTTCCGATCCCCCGTCTCGTTTCGATTCCGCCTAGCCCAGGAGTCCTCCCGGCCGCGGGGCCAGCGGGTTTTCCAGCAGCGCCGCGAGGTCGGGCGCGTCGATCTGCGGCTCGCCCGACAAGGCGCGCCACAGCCGGTCGATGGCGGCGCGCTCGACGCCGTCGACGATGACGACGACGCGCGTTCCGCGCTCGCCGCGCGGCCACGCGGCAAGGCGGCGCGGCGCGTGAAAGACGTGCTGCGCGCCCTGGATGACCAGCGGCTCGTCGGGATGTTCGGCGAGCGCGGCCAATCCCTTCACGCGCAAGAGCCGCGGCCCGAGCATCGCCCGCAACGCGTCGAGGAAACGCGCCAGCGCGGGCGCGCCGAGGAGAGCGGCGCCTGAGAAGGCGTAGGCGCGGATCGAGTCCGCGTGGGCGCCCCCGCGCGCGCTTGTCGCGCGAGGGGAAAAGTCGAGCGGCTCGCCGAGGAAGACCGCGAGGTCGAATTCGCCGGCCGCGGCGTCGAGGATCGGCGCGAAGGGGTTGATGTCCGCGATCGCCGCGCGCAGGACGGAGAGCCGCGCGGCGCGGTCCGGCGCCTCGACGAGATCGCTCTTGGTCAGCGCGATCCGATCGGCGAGCGCGACCTGACGGCGCGCCTCGCCGTGCGTCGCCAGCGTCCCCTCGCCGTTGACGGCGTCGACCAGCGTCGTCACTCCCGCGAGGATCGTCCGCCGCGCCAGGAGCGGGTCGGCCATCAGCGCGTGCAGAATAGGGGCGGGATCGGAGAGGCCGCTCGTCTCCAGGACGATGCGCGAAAAACGCGCGAGCGCGCCCGAGTCGCGGCGGGCCAGCACGTCGCCGAGACAGTCGACGAGGTCGCCGCGCAGCGAGCAGCACAGACAGCCCGACGACAAGAGGATCACGTCGCCCTTGACCGCCTCGAACAAGAGATGGTCGAGCCCGACCTCGCCCCATTCGTTGACGACGACCAGCGCGTCGGCGAGTTCGCGCGCGCGCATGAGCCGGTTGATCAGCGTCGTCTTGCCCGAGCCGAGAAAGCCGGTCACGACGTGCAGCGGGATCGGCGCCTGCGACGTCTTCGGCCGACCGGCGCCGTCGCGGCGGGCCCTGGGGGCGGGCTTCATTGGGCTCGGCGGCGTCTGCGTTCTCATGTCGGCGCCGAAACTAGGACGGCGCGCCGGCGCCGCGCAAGCCCGGCTCGGGTAGTCGAGGTTTGCTTGACGCTCCGCAGCCCGCCTGCTAATCATGCAGGCGCCTACCAGAGCATAAAATATGAACCAAAACAAAGTATTATGCGGTCGCAAGGCGCCGGGGGGCGGCGCGCGATGACCATCCGCTTCCACAAGGGCGACCTTCCGGCCGATCTCGATCTCGGCCCCGCCGTCGCCATCGACACCGAGACGCTGGGCCTCGAGGTCGGCCGCGACCGGCTCTGCGTGGTGCAGCTTTCGCGCGGCGACGGAACCGCCGACATTGTCCAGATCGCGTTCGGCCAGACGCGCGCGCCCAATCTGGAGCGGCTGCTCGCCGACGGAAACGTCCTCAAGCTCTTCCATTTCGGCCGCTTCGACATGGCGGTGCTGCGCCACGCCTTCGGCGTGATGCCGGCGCCGGTCTATTGCACCAAGATCGCCTCGAAGATCGCGCGCACCTACACCGACCGGCACGGCCTCAAAGACCTGACGCGCGAACTCATCGGGGTCGAGATCTCCAAGCAGCAGCAGTCCTCGGACTGGGGCGCCGAGACGTTGAGCGAGGCCCAGCTCGCCTACGCCGCTTCGGACGTGCTCTATCTGCACGCGTTGCGCGGCAAGCTCGACGCGATGCTGACGCGCGAGGGGCGCGACGGGCTGGCGCGCGCGGCGTTCGGCTACCTGCCCGAACGCGTCCGGCTCGACCTCGCCGGCTTCGCGACGATGGACATTTTCGCCCACGCTTCGCCTTAATGGCGTGCATCGGCAAAATTGAAAGGGCCCCCTTCCCCCCTCGCGGGGGAAGGGATCGCGCCCAGGCGCTTCTCAAGCCGCCGGCGGCACGGGGCGCGGCCGGCCGCTCTCGTCGATGGCGACGAAGGTGAAATAGGCGTCGGTGACCTTTTCGCGCACATGCGTGGTGAAGCGTCGCGCCCAGGCCTCGATATGGATTTTCAACGAGGTGCGCCCGACGCGATCGATGGAAGTATAGACGCACAGCACGTCGCCGACCTTGACCGGGCGGATGAAGGTCATCGCCTCGACGGCGATGGTCACCACGCGACCCTGGGCGCGTTCGACCGCGGCGATGCCGCCCGCCTGATCCATCTGGCTGAGCACCCAGCCGCCGAAGATGTCGCCGTTGGCGTTGGTGTCGGCGGGCATGGCGAGCAGGCGAACGGTGAGCTCGCCGTGCGGCTGTTCGGTGGAGAGATCTTCGGCTGACAAGGGCGCACACGGTCCTAAAGGGGCGGAGCGCGGACGAATGTGAAGGGGATCGACGGCAGACGCAAGCGCCCAGCCTAGCCTGAGCGCGCTCCTTCGCTCAGCCGGCCGGCGACGACGCGCGGGACGCCTGCGAGGTCGGGAAGAATCGCCATGTCGGCGAGCCCGGCCCACGTGGCGATGTCCGCGACAACCTCGGCCTGGCCGGCGCCGACTTCGAGGAAGAACCAACCCGAAGACGGCGCGAGGAGCCGGGCGATCTGCGGCAGAATCGCGCGATAGGCCTCGAGCCCGTCTTCGCCGCCGTCGAGCGCGAGACGCGGATCGTGGTCGCGCACCTCTCGCGCAAGGCCCGCGATCTCGCCGCTGCGCACGTAGGGCGGGTTGGCGACGATGAGGTCGAACGGGCCGTCGAGCCCCGCGCCCCAGTCGCCGACGCGGATTTCGGCGCGGTTCCCCAGGCCGAGCGCCTCGACGTTGGCGCGCGCGATCCTCGCCGCCCCCTCGCTGAAGTCGACGCCGATCCCTCTTGCGGCGGGCAACTCGGTCAATATGGCGCACAGCAGCGCGCCCGAGCCGACGCCGAGATCGAGGACGCGCAAAGCCTCGGCGCGCCGGTGGGCGAACCTGGCCAGCGCCGCCTCGACGATCGTCTCCGTTTCCGGGCGCGGGTCGAGCGCATCGGGCGAGATCGCCAGGCTGAGACTCCAGAACTCGCGCCTGCCGACGATGCGCGAAAGCGGCTCGCCCGCGGCGCGCCGCCCGGCGAACGCTTCGACCTGGGGCGCGGCGGCGCCAAGCGGCGCGTCGGGCGCGCCGATCAGATCGACGAGTCTCAGCCCGCCCGCCGCGGCGAGCAGCAGCCGCGCCTCGCGTTGGGGTTCGTCGGCGACGTCGCGCATCGCGCGCGCCAAGACGTCCAGCGCCTCGGCCCGCGTCGTATCGGCTCGAAGCCCGCCGCCCGGCGTCAGGCGAACTGGCCGTGACAATGCTTGAACTTCTTGCCCGAGCCGCAGGGGCACGGTTCGTTGCGGCCGATCTTGCCCCAACTCGCGGGATTCTTGGGATCGCGCTCGGCGACTCCTCCCAGCGCCAGCGCCGCGGTCGCCGCGACGGAGAGAGCGGCGAACGGGCCGCTGTCGACCGGCTCGGCGATTTCGCCGAACGGCGACTCGTTCTCGCCGGTGCGCGGATCGAGGTGCTGGAACTGCATCGGCGGGGGCGGCGGCTCGGGCGCCTGGAAGCGCACCTCGACGCGCGTCATCTGCGCGGTCACCGCCTCGTGCCATTGCGCGATCAGGATGCGGAAGAGATCGAACGCTTCGGACTTGTATTCGTTGAGCGGATCGCGCTGGGCCATGCCGCGCCAACCGATGACCTGGCGCAGGTGGTCGAGGGTGACCAGATGCTCGCGCCAGAGATGGTCGAGGGATTGCAGGATGACCTGCTTTTCGACGTAGCGCATCGCCTCGGGCGTGTTGCGCGCGACGCGCTCGGCGTAGGCCTCGTCGGCGGCCTTCTGCAGGCGCTCGGCCATCTCCTCGTCGCCGATGCCCTCTTCCTTCGCCCAGGCCTCGACCGGCAGATCGAGATTGAGCTTGCCCGCGATCTCCTGCTTCAGGCCGGCGACGTCCCAGGCCTCGGGATAGGCGTCGGGAGGAATGTGCTTGGCGACGAGATCGTCGATGACGCCCGCGCGCATTTCGGCGATCGTCGGCTCGAGCGAATCCTGCGCCATCATCGTGCGCCGGTCCTCGAAGATGACCTTGCGCTGGTCGTTCATCACGTTATCGAACTTGAGAATGTTCTTGCGGATGTCGAAGTTGCGCGCTTCGACCTTCTGCTGCGCCTTCTCCAGCGCCTTGTTGATCCACGGGTGGACGATCGCCTCGTCCTCCTGGAGCCCGAGGCGCTTGAGCATCGCGTCCATGCGCTCGGAGCCGAAAATGCGCATCAGGTCGTCCTGCAGCGACAGGAAGAACTTGGAGCGGCCGGGGTCGCCCTGACGCCCCGAGCGGCCGCGCAACTGGTTGTCGATGCGCCGGCTCTCGTGACGCTCGGTGCCGACGATATAGAGCCCGCCGGCCTCGATCGCCTTCTGCTTGAAGTCGGCGACCTCGGCGCGCACGGCCGCTTCCTTGGCGTCGCGCTCCTCTTGCGAGGCCGCCGGGTCGAGTTCCTGCTTGACGCGCATCTCGACGTTGCCGCCGAGCTGAATGTCGGTGCCGCGGCCGGCCATGTTGGTGGCGATGGTGATCGCGCCGGGAACGCCGGCCTCCGCGACGATGAACGCCTCCTGCTCGTGGTGGCGCGCGTTGAGGATGGCGAAATTCTTCGACGGCTTGCCGGCGCGCGCCGCGGCGTAGAGCGCGGTCATCGCGCCCGGCTGGGTGAAGTCGATCTTCTTGTAGCCGCGGCGCTCGAGGACGTCGCCCAATTGCTCCGACTTCTCGATCGAGGTCGTGCCGACCAGCATCGGCTGCATCTTGGCGTTCGCGTCCTCGATCTCGCGCACCACCGCGCGCAGCTTCTCCTCGCCGGTGCGATAGACCTCGTCGTCCTCGTCGAGGCGGCACACCGGCCGATGCGTCGGAATTTCGACGACGATCAGTTTGTAGATCTCGGCGAATTCGTCGGCCTCCGTCGCCGCCGTGCCGGTCATCCCAGCGAGTTTGTCGTAGAGCCGGAAATAGTTCTGGAACGTGATCGAGGCGAGGGTGACGTTCTCCGGCTGGACGGTCACCCCTTCCTTGGCCTCGAGCGCCTGATGCAGCCCTTCCGAATAGCGCCGGCCGGGCATCATGCGGCCGGTGAACTCGTCGACGATGACGACCTCGTCGTTGCGCACGATATAGTCCTTGTCGCGCTGGAACAGCTTGTGCGCGCGCAACGCCTGATTGACGTGATGGACGAGGGTCGCGTTGGCGGCCTCGTAGAGGAATCCCTCCTTCAACATCCCGGCGGCGCGCAACAGCGCCTCGACGCGCTCGTTGCCGACCTCGGTCAAATTGACCGTGCGCTGCTTTTCGTCGATCTCGTAATCCTCGCGCTTCAGTTGCGGGATCAGGGCGTCGGCGCCGACGTAGAGGCCCGAACGATCTTCCGACGGACCGGAGATGATCAGCGGCGTGCGCGCCTCGTCGACGAGAATCGAGTCGACTTCGTCGACGATGGCGAAGTTGTGCCCGCGCTGCACCATCTGCGCCATGTCGTACTTCATGTTGTCGCGCAGATAGTCGAAGCCGAATTCGTTGTTGGTGCCGTAGGTGATGTCGGCGGCGTAGGCCTGGCGGCGCTCCTCGTCGTCGAGGCCGTGGACGATCACGCCGACGCTCATGCCGAGGAACTTGTGGATCTCGCCCATCCACTCCGAGTCGCGGCGGGCGAGATAGTCGTTGACGGTGACGACGTGCACACCCTTGCCGGCGAGCGCGTTGAGATAGCACGCGAGCGTCGCCACCAGCGTCTTGCCTTCGCCGGTGCGCATTTCAGCGATCGCGCCCTCGTGCAGCACCAGCCCGCCGATGAGCTGCACGTCGAAGTGGCGCTGCTTGAGGGTGCGTTTGGCCGCTTCGCGCACCGCCGCGAACGCCGGAGCGGCGAGCTCGTCGAGGCTCTTGCCGGCGGCGACGGCGGCGCGGAATTCGTCGGTCTTGCCCCGCAATTGTTCGTCGCTCAGCGCCGCGAATTCCGGCTCCAGGGCGTTGACGGCGGCGACCTTGGGCCGATAGCCCTTCAGGCGCCGATCGTTCGAGGAGCCGAACACCTTCTTCAAATAAGAGCCGAGCATCTCCGACCTTTCCGACCCCGCGACGACTTCGCCAATCCCATTGACCGCAACGCCGGCTCGACGTTCCCAGCGCATCGACGCGCTCGGGCGCCGAACTCCTCGCGGCGGGCCGCCCGGCATATCAGGCGATGACGACGACAAAAGCGCGAAAAAATGACGCGGGTTGCGCCGTTTTCCGCGCCACGGGAGAGATCGGGCGCTGAGATAGGAGCCGCCGCCGGCCTTGTCAATGACGCGGCTCGGCGGAAGCGGCGCGCCGCGCGGCGCGCAAACTTCCGAACCGGCCGCTAGAAATATTGAAATTCCAGATTTTCGTGCGTAGACTTTCGATCACTGTTTGGCGGCCTGTTGGCCCTTTGGCGCCCAGGCTCGTTTCGCCGAGGGGGCGTCGCATGACCAACTTCTTAGCGTTTTTTCTCACCAAGCTCATCCGCTTCGGCCATCTCGAAGTCGAAACCTGCGACGGCGTCACGCGCGTCTTCGGCGACCGCACCGGGCCGCGCCTGGCGATCAGGATCGCCGACCGCGCCGCCGAGCGCGAATTGACGCTCGACCCCGAGCTGGCGCTCGGCGAACTCTACATGGACGGCCGCCTCGAACAGACGCGCGGCGACCTTTACGACCTTCTCGCGCTCGGCGCGCGCAACATGTGCTCCTACGCCGGGTTGAGCTGGCTCGCGGTGCTGAACGAGGCGCGCATCGCGCTGCGCCGCTTCCATCAGCGCAACGACCGCAAGCACGCGCGGAGCAACATCGCCCGCCACTACGATCTCGATCGGCGGCTCTACCGCCTCTTCCTCGACGCGGACTTGCAATATTCCTGCGCCTATTTCGAGCGCGACGGCCAGACGCTGGAGGAAGCGCAGCTCGCCAAGAAGCGCCATCTGGCGGCCAAGCTGCTCGTCGACGAGCGGCATTCGACGCTCGACATCGGCTGCGGCTTCGGCGGCACGGCGCTCTATCTGGCGCAGGTCGCCGGCGCGCGCGCCACCGGGGTCACCTTGTCGCAGGAGCAAATGACGGTCGCCTCGCGGCGGGCGGCCGAAGCCGGGCTCGCCGAGCGCGTCGCCTTTCGCCTGCAGGATTACCGGGACGTCGACGAGCAGTTCGACCGCATCGTCTCGGTGGGCATGTTCGAACACGTCGGCATCGCCGGATTCGACGAGTTTTTCGGCAAAGTCCGCCGTCTCTTGAAGGACGACGGGGTGATGGTGCTGCACGCGATCGGCCGCAGCGACGGCCCGGGCGCGACCAATCCCTGGATCAAGAAATACATTTTCCCGGGCGGCTACATCCCGAGCGTGTCGGAAGTGATGGCCTCGATCGAGAGAAGCGGCCTTTACGTCACGGATACGGAGATCCTGCGGCTGCATTACGCCGACACGCTGAAGGCCTGGCGCGAGCGCTTCCTCGCGCATCGCGAGGAGGTCAAGGCGCTCTACGACGAGCGATTCTGCCGGATGTGGGAATTCTATTTGGCGGGCTCGGAAGCCTCGTTCCGAGTCTACGGCCACATGGTGTTCCAGATCCAGCTCGCCAAACGGCAGGACGTCGTGCCGCGCACGCGCGACTACATCGTCGAGCGCGAAGCGCAGTTGCGCAAGCGCGAGGCCTCGCAGGCCGCGCTGTGGCGCGTGGCGAGCTGAGCGGGGCGGGAGCGCCGGGCGCTTTGCAGGCGCGGCCGCTGGCCGCGCTCTTTCGGCGGCGTCGATTTTTCGGCGACAAGGCGCTGTCGCGCCCGACGCGCTCGCCGCGCGCGTCTACAAATCGCCCTCAGAACAGCGACAACTGCCGCGGCTCGGCCGCGTCGCCGAGGACCGGCGCCCGGAACAGGTCGTTCCTCAGCTCGAGCGGCGTCTCGCGATAGCCCAGCCGCTTGGCCGCGATCTCGAAGCGGCGTCCGATCATCCAGGCATAGGGGCCGGAGCCCGCCATGCGCCGGCCCCATTGCGAATCGTAGTCCTTGCCGCCGTGCATCGACTGCGTGAGCGAAAGCGCGTGCTTGAGCCTGTCGGGGAAGTTCACGGCGAGCCACTCGCGAAAGATCTCTCGCAATTCCAGCGGCAGCCGCAGCGTGACGTAGCCCGCTTCGCGCGCGCCCGCCTGACGGGCGCGCGTCAGGATCGCCTCGATTTCGCCGTCGTTGACCGCCGGGATGATCGGCGCCGCGATCACCCCGACGGGAACCCCGGCTCGAGCCAGCCGTTCGATCGCCTCGATGCGACGTCCCGGCGTCGGCGCGCGCGGCTCCATCTGCCGCGCCACGTCACGATCGAGCGTCGTCACCGAGACGAAGACCTTGACGAGCCCCTCAGCCGCCATCGGCGCGATGAGATCGAGATCGCGTAAGACCAGATTGGACTTGGTGACGATGGCGACGGGGTGGCGCGCGCGAGAAAGGACTTCGAGAATGGAGCGAGTGACGCGATATCGCCGCTCGATCGGCTGATAGGCGTCGGTGTTCGCGCCGAGCGCTATGCCGCGCGGGCGATACTTGGGCGCCGCGAGCTCGCGCTCCAGCAGCGCCGCCGCGCCGTCCTTGACGAACAGCTTGCTCTCGAAATCGAGGCCGGCGGACAGGCCGAGATAGGCGTGGCTCGGCCGCGCGAAGCAGTAGAAGCAGCCGTGCTCGCAGCCGCGATAGGGATTGATCGAGCGGTCGAAAGCGATGTCGGGCGACTGGTTGCGCGCAATGATCGAACGCGCCCGCTCCAGCGTGACCTCGGTCTCGAAGGGCGCGGGCGCCTCGTCCGGCTCCCAGCCGTCGTCGAAATCCTCGCGCCGCAGAAGCTCGAACCGTCCCGAGGCGTTCGACGCCGCGCCACGGCCGCGCCGGCGCTCCGCGGCGACGAGACGGTCGGCGTAGGCGGCGCCGAGGCGGCTCGCGACCACGACGCGCTGGGAATCGTCGACGAGTTTGGCTGACTGGGCGGGCATGGTCGTCGTCCGGAACAAATCATGAACAATTGTCTAATCCGGCCGCGCCGTCTCGTCAAGCGCAAAGAAACGGACGGTGCCGGCGCGGCGAGCGCGACTTGACCGCCGTCAATGCGAAGCGCGGCGCATTCGGACGCAATGGCCGGCGGCTGCGGCGGATCGCGCCGAACGCCGCTGAATCGGGGGCTGCTTCGCCCGGCGCGCCGGACGGCGCGAGCGCGCCTGCGCCCAATCGAGGAGAGCGTTCCATGGCCGAGAGTTCAACCCAATCCCCGGTCTGGCTGATCACCGGCTGCTCGAGCGGCTTCGGGCGCGAGTTCGCCCGCGCTGCGCTGGGGCGCGGCTTTCGCGTCGCGGCGAGCGCGCGCGATCCCCAGCAGATCGCCGATCTCGTCGCCGGGCGCGACGGTCAGGCGATGGCGCTCGCGCTCGACGTGACCGACGCCGATCAGATCAAGAACGCCGTCGCCGAGACCGAGCGCGCGTTCGGCCGCATCGACGTGCTCGTCAACAACGCCGGCTACGGCTACATGGCCGCGGTGGAGGAAGGCGAGGACGAGGGAATCCGCGCCCAGTTCGAGACCAACTTCTTCGGCCTGACGGCGATGATCCGCGCGGTGCTGCCGGGCATGCGGGCGCGCCGCCACGGCGCGATCGTCAACGTCGCCTCGGTCGGCGGCCTTCGCGGGTCGGCAGGCGGAGGATATTACGCCGCCTCGAAATTCGCGGTCGAGGGCCTTTCGGAGGCGCTCGCCCAGGAGGTCGAGCCGCTCGGCCTGCGCGTGCTGCTGGTCGAGCCGGGGCCGTTCCGCACCGACTGGGGCGGCCGCTCGCTCAAGCAATCGCCCAACGTCATCGCCGATTACGCCGAGACCGCCGGCAAGCGGCGGCGCGAGATCCCTGGATACAGCGGCAAACAGCCGGGCGATCCGGCGCGCGCCGCCGAGGCGGTCATCGAGGCGCTGTTGTCGCCGACGCCGCCGCATCATCTGGTGCTCGGCCGCCAGGGCCTCGAGATCGCGCGCGGCCAGCTCAACGCGATTCTGCGCGAATTCGACGTGTGGGAGCAGACGAGTCTCGGCGCCGACTTTCCCGCCGCCGGCGCATGACGGGGCGCCGAGTTGAGCGTCGATCTCGTCCCGCCGACAAACGATCGCCCGATTCTCGAACGAGGCTCGCCCATCCGCGCGGCGGTCGGGCGAGCGCGCGATGAGTTGCGCGCCGCTCCTGAACCGGGCGAGTTTCCAACCGGTCGGATCGGCGCGACGAGGCCCAGCGATGAAGCGTAGATTGTCGAGGCTCGCCGCGCTGCTCCTAGCGGCGCAAGGCGCGCAAGCCTCGGCGCGGTCTGCGCCGGACCCGGCCGCTTCGGCGCTTCCTAAAGCGCACGCGCTCGCGCTGGGCGTCGCCAGGAGCGGCATCGTGCGCTCGATCCTGGTCCGCGACGGCGCGCACGTCGAAGCCGGCGCGGTTCTCGCGCAGTTGGATTGCCGCCCGCTGGAGAAGGAGATCGCCTTTCGCGCCGCCTCGCTGGCGGCGGCGGAAGCAGCTTTCGAGCGGGTTCGCAACGGGCCCCGTCCCGAGGAGATCGCGATCGGCGAGGCGGGCGTCGGCGTCGCCGAGGCGCGCGCCGAAGAGGCCCGCGCCGCCCTCGATCGCGCCATCGCGATGCCGATCGACGTGGCGATCACCCGCGCGCAGTTGCTGGTCGTCGAGCGCGACGCCCGCATCGCCACCGCCCAACTGCTCGACGCGCGCAAGAAGCTGGCGCTGCTGAGGGCCGGTTCGCGCGCCGAGGACATCGCGGAGGCCGAGGCCCGGCGCGACGCCGCCGCCGCCCTCCTCGACGAAGGCAAGGCCGATCTGGAGCAGTGCTCGGTCAGGGCGCCGGCGGCAGGGACCGTCCATGTCGTCGCCGCCCTCGGCGAGTTCGTCTCCGTTTTTGCGCCGACGCCGCTCGTCCAGTTGACGCCCGACGTGGGCGCCGAGTGAGATGGCGCGGACCCACGAAGGCGCGGGAGCGAACGATATGACGATGGCGCGGCGTAAGCTTGGGCGGAGCGGCCCGGAAGTCGGAGCGATCGGGCTCGGCTGTATGGGCATGTCGGATTTCTACGGGCCGGCCGACCGCGCCGAGAGTCTGGCGACGATCGCGGCGGCGCTCGAATCGGGGGCGACCCTCATCGACACCGGCGACTTCTACGGCTCCGGCCACAACGAGCTTCTGATCGCCGAGGCGTTGAAGGGCCGCCGGCGCGAGGACGTCGTCCTCAGCGTCAAGTTCGGCGCGATGCGCGATCCCTCCGGCGTCTGGGTCGGCGCCGACGCGCGGCCCAAGGCGGTGAAGAATTTCCTCGCCTATTCGCTCAAACGCCTCGGCGCGGACTATGTCGACATCTACCGCCCCGCGCGACTCGATCCCGACGTGCCGATCGAGGACACGGTCGGGGCGATCGGCGATTTGATCGACGCGGGCTACGTGCGCCATGTCGGCTTGTCGGAGGTCGGCGCGAAGACGATCCGCCGCGCCGCCGCCGTCCGCCCGATCGCCGATCTGCAGATCGAATATTCGCTGATCGCGCGAATGATCGAGGGCGAAATCTTAGCCACCTGCCGCGAGCTCGGCGTCGGAATCACCGCCTACGCGGTGCTCGGGCGCGGCCTCATCTCCGGCCACTGGTCCAAGGCGCGGGAGGGAACGCCCGACTCGCGTCGCTCCGCCTCGCGATTCACAGGCGAGAACCTCGACCACAACCTCGGGCTGGTCGAAGCGTTGCGCGCCCTCGCGAAGGCGCGCGGGGCGAGCGTGGCGGCGATCGCGGTGGCCTGGGCGCTGGCGCAAGGCGCCGACATTCTGCCGCTCGTCGGCGCGCGCCGGCGCGAGCAGTGGGCGGAATCGTCGGCCGCCGCGGCGCTGCAGCTTTCGTCAGCCGACCTCGCCGCGATCGAGGCGGCGATCCCCAAGGGCGCCGCCAGGGGCGAACGCTATCCGGCGCAGGCGATGGCGCATCTCGACAGCGAGCGGCGAGGTTAGCGCTCCCCGCGCCGAGCGCCGCGCTCAGGCAGCCAAGTCCGCCTGGCGATTGATTCTGCTGACGAGTTCGCGAAGGTCGGCGCGCGGCCTGGCCGGGCTGAACAGGAATCCCTGCGCCTGCGTGCAGCCCTGCTGGCGGAGAAAGTCGAGTTGCTCCTGCGTCTCGACGCCTTCGGCGGTAGTGGCCATGCCCAAGCTCCTGGCGAGGCCGGAAATCGCCGTGATGATCGCGGTGCAGTCGACGCGATCGGCGAGATCCTTGACGAACGACCGGTCGATCTTGATCTTGTCGAAGGGAAAGCCTCTGAGATAGCTCAGGCTCGAATATCCGGTGCCGAAGTCGTCGAGCGCGATGCGAACGCCGAAGTCGCGCAGCTTGTGCAGCGTCGCCAGCGTCGTTTCGGTCTCGGCGAGAAGCACCGTTTCGGTGATCTCGAGTTCGAGCCGCTCGGGAGCGAGGCCCGAGTGGGCGAGCGCGCCGATCACGGTGTTGACGAGATGGGGCGCGCGAAACTGGATCGCCGACAGGTTGACCGCGATCGTCATCTCGTTCGGCCATGTCGCGGCTTCGGCGCAGGCAGTCCTGAGCACCCATTCGCCGATCGGGATGATCAGGCCCGTCGCTTCGGCGATCGGGATGAAGTCGTTCGGCGCGATCATGCCCCGGGTGGAATGACGCCAGCGCAGGAGCGCCTCGAAACCGCTGACCCGATGGCCGGAAATGTCGACGAGCGGCTGATAATGGACCTCGAGCTGCCCGGCGGCCAGAGCGACCTTGAGATCGGCTTCCATCGCGCGCCGCTCCTGCGCCTTGCGATCCATCTCCTTTTGGAAAAAGCGATGCCGGCCCCGCCCCTCGGACTTGGCCTGATAGAGCGCCATGTCGGCGTTCTTGAGCAGATCGTCCGCCGACTGCCCGTCGTCGGGAAACAAGGCGATGCCCATGCTCGCGCCGATCGCGATTTCCATGCCGTCGATGACGTAAGGGCGCGAAAGCGCCTCGATCAGTTCGCTGACGAGGTCGCCGACCTGCGAGGGCGAGGCGACGTCGTCGAGAATGAAGGCGAATTCGTCGCCGCCGAGCCGAGCCGCCAGATCGCCGCCGCGTAGCCCGTCCCGCAACCGCTGCGCCACCATCTGCAGCAGGCGATCGCCGGTGGGATGGCCGAAGGAGTCGTTGACGTCCTTGAACAGGTCGAGATCGAGGCAGCAGACGGCGAGCCCTTCCTTCTTGCGCCGTCGGGTGTCGAGCGCAGCCGCGAGCCGATCGCGAAAATACGTGCGATTGCGCAGCCCGGTGAGCGCGTCGTGGTGCGCGAGATAGGCGACCTCGGCCTCGGCCCGCTTTCGTTCGGTGATGTCGACGACCGCCACCAGTTGGCCGGCGCAGCCGTGGTAGGCGACCTTGCGGCCGAAGGTGAGGACCTCGATTTCCTCGCCGTCGGCGCGAACGTGCCGGCAGCTTCGGTCGGGTTGATCGCCCGCGCCGGGCAGGCAGGTCGCGCAGCGGCGCGAGTCCCGCAGGTCCGCGCAGCAAATTTCGCCCGCGCTCATGTCGAGGAAGCGTTCGCGAGCGTAGCCGTAGTGCTCGACCGCGGCGTCGTTCACCGCCAGGAAGCGGCGCGTCTCGCCATCGACGATCCACATCGGCATCGGATTGCCGTCGAACAGCAGCCGGTAGGATTCCTCTCGAAGCTTCAGCGCGGTGACGTCCGTCAGCGAGGCGCAAATGAGGTCGCCCATCTGGGTGAGGCTGACGCCGACATGGAAAGTCTCGCCGTGCGACTGCGTCGTGATCTCGAAGCGCTCTTGAGCGCCGTTGCCTTCGATCAGCCGGTGGAGACCCTCGATGACGCGATCCGAGCTGAACGCGTGCTCCCCTTCGCTCAGGCGACGCCAGCGCAGGCGCTCGGCGCTCTGGCCGACCAGTTTCGTCGCGCCGGCGTTGAGGTCGATGATCTGAAAATCGATCGGCCGCCTGTCCTCGTCGCGGATGGCCGCGAGCGCGATCACGCCTTCGTCGCTCGAATGGAAGACCGCGTCGACCAGGCTGTAGCACGGGCCGCGCTCCCCCATGTAGATCGCGATGAAGGGCGGCCCCCAACGGTTCGCCAGCGGCAGCGCGAGAATATCGTAACATTGCACTTGGCCGTGCCGAGCGAAATAGGCCTCTGTGAGATGCGGAGCGCCGGCGTTGACGGCGCATTGGGCGGCGTTCGACAGCGCCCAGGCGAAATCCGGCTCCAGCCGGGAAAGCCGAACGTTCCGCGCCGCGCCTTCGACCCAACGCCCGATGTCGCGGCCGACGCGGTGGATGCTCCAGTCCGCCGAGTCGCCAGCCAGAAGGAGGATGTTGTCGTCGATCCGGCCGACGTTCCCCAGCAACAGCTCTTCGTACGGCGGCAGCCCATCGCCGAGCGCGCGCGCGGCGCGCCACCGCCAGCGGAGTTCGGCGATGTCCTGCGGCTCGAAGAGGGGTGCGAACTCGCAAAGTTCTTTGCGCGCCGTGGCGTTCATCGGGGTCTCGACGTTCGAGGATTACGCCCGAAATCAACACGCTCGAAGTAAACTTTTGCTAAATTACCTGCCAAGAAATCGAATATGACAGATTCATGAAAGTATAACATTAATCGATTATTGCCGGCGCCGTCGAGCGCCAACGCCTCGCTAGGGAATGCCTGCCGCCGAATCTTGGGGAACGACGACCGCGCCGAGGCGACCACGTCGCCGGCGAGGAGCAGGTGGCGGGGCGGCCCTCACGGCTCCAGTTCGCAATCCCAATAGAGATAGTCCATCCAGGATTTGTGGAGGTAGTTGGGCGGAAACAGCCGGCCGTTCTGATGGAGATCGTGCACGGTGGGCTGATAGGGCTCGCACGCCGGCCACATCCGCGCCACCGAGGGAAGCAGGTCGGCCTTCCTGAGATTGCATACGGAGCAGGCCGCGACGACGTTCTCCCAACTGGTGACGCCGCCCTTCGAGCGCGGGACCAGGTGGTCGAAGGTGAGGTCCTCGCGCTCGCCGCAATACTGGCAGGTGAAGCGGTCGCGCAGGAACACGTTGAAGCGCGTGAAGGCGGGAAAACGCGACGGCTTGACGTAGCTCTTGAGCGAGACGACCGAGGGCAGGCGCATTTCGAACGACGGGCTGCGCACGCGCGTTTCGTATTCCGAGACGATGTTCACGCGGTCGAGAAACACCGCCTTGATCGCGTCCTGCCAGCACCAGATCGAAAGCGGGTAGTAGCTCAAGGGGCGAAAGTCCGCGTTGAGCACCAGGGCCGGACACGTTTCCGGCGACTCCGCCTGAACATGAATCGTCAAGAAGACGCTCCATTCCCCCGCACACTGAGTCGCCGGACCGATTCCGGCGACGCCTATATCTATAGCGAGCATGACGCCCTTGTGAAGGGCGCTCTCGCCGCACCCCCTGTCACCGCGCGCCGGCCTCGATCGCCGCCATATCCGCGTCGGAAAGACCGAAATGATGGCCGATCTCGTGGATCAGCACGTGGGTGACGACGGCGCCCAGCGTCTCCTCTTCTTCGCACCAGAAGTCGAGCAGCGGGCGCCGATAGAGCCAGATCATGTTGGGCATCGCCCCGGTTTCCTCGACCGCGGGCCGATGCGGCAGGCCGCGGCCGCGAAACAGCCCGAGCAGGTCGAATTCGCTCTCCGCGCCCATTTCATCGAGCGTCTCGTCGTCGGGGAAATCGACCACCTGGATCACCAGCCCCTCGCAGAGCCGGCGAAACGAAGCGGGCAACTGCGCGAAAGCCGCATGCGCGAGGGCGTCGATGTCGGCGGCGCTCGGGGCGCGCGCCGCGCGAAAAGCGGAATGGGCCGGCGAATCGGTCATGGCGAATTCGTCTTTCCCGGTCGGACGGTGCGCCCGCGCGATGGCGAAAGCGGACCGTAAGGACGAAAGCGACACAAGCTTCTGGAGCCGCCCATGTCAAACGCCATCCGCTTCCAATCCGTGAAAATCGGTTCCGGCCTCGACGCAGCGGCGGCGCGCCGCCAGTTCTGGCTTTCGCTCGCGGCCGCACTGGCCGTCCTCGCGGTCGCCGCGATGACCGGCCTGCAGCCAACCCGGGCCGCCAGCGCCCCGAGCGCGCGCCACGGCCAAGTCAGCGCCCCCGAATTCGTCGCTGCGCCCGCAGGCGCCGCCGCGCTTCGGCAAGCCATGGCGGTCGGCGCGCAGCGAAACGCGGACTAGCTGTCGAACGCCCGCGCGCGGACTTCTTCGAGCCGCTCGAGAAATTCGCGCGTGCGCGCGGCGTTCGCGGCGCGGATTTTCGCCGCCGCTTGCGGAAACTCGGAAAGGACGCGGCGAAAGACTTCGCCCGGGATGCGCAACGCCACGGCGTCCTCGGCGGCGCGCGCGCCGGCTCGGCGCGGAACCTGCGCGATCAGCGCCGTCTCGCCGATCAAGGCGTCGGACCCGACGCGCCGCTCGGCCCCGTGTGCGACGAGATCGATCGCGCCGGACAGCACGAAATAGGCCGCGTCCGCCGGCTCGCCTTCCTCGAACAGCGTTTCGCCGGCCTCGAGCGCTTTCTTGCTGCAGGAGAAGGCGATGAGTTGCAGCGCCTCGCGCGGCAAGAGATCGAAGGGGCGCGTGCGCGCCATCCTGCGGACATCGCCTTCAAGGCTCATGGCACCGCGCTCCGATCGCCCTCCTCACGAGAGCAGCTTGTAGCCGCCGGCGTCGGTGACGAGCAGGCGCGCGTCGGCCGGATCGTCCTCGATCTTCTGCCGCAGTCGATAGATGTGGGTCTCCAACGTGTGCGTCGTGACGTTGGCGTTGTAGCCCCAGACGTCGCGCAGCAGCGTCTCGCGCGGCACCGACTGACGCTCGGCGCGGTGGAGAAAACGCAGGATGGCCGCTTCCTTTTCGGTCAGCCGCAGCTTGGCGCCTTTGGCGTCGACGAGGTTCTTGGTCGCCGGGCGAAAGATATATGGGCCGATCTGGAACTCGGCGTCCTCGCTCGCCTCGTGCTGGCGCAGGTGGACGCGGATGCGCGCCAGCAACACCGCGAAGCGGAACGGTTTGGCGACGTAGTCGTTGGCGCCCGATTCGAGGCCGATCACCGTGTCGGCGTCCGAATCGCGCGCCGTCAGCATGATGATCGGACGTTTGTAGCCGCCCGCCCGCAGGAGGCGCACGGCCTCGCGCCCATCCATATCGGGCAGGCCGACGTCCATGATGATGAGATCGGGCGGGGCGCTCTCGACCGCGAGGCGGGCCGCGGCCGCGTCGGCGGCCTCGGAAACCTTGAATTCGGCGTGCAGCGCCAATTGCTCGGTCAGCGCCTGGCGCAAATCGGCGTCGTCGTCGACGATGAGGATTTGGCGCGTCTGGGTCATCGAATCGCGTCTCGGCTAAGTCTCGAATAGTTCAATATAGTCTGTTTGCGCGAGCGAGGCGACAGGCGCCGCGCGCGGGACCGCCCGTCGGCGCCAAGAGCGCGTTCGCGCCGCCGCAGGAAAGATTCAGGCGCCATGAGACGCCGTAGCGGTCGGCGATCCGCGCGAACCGTCGGCTGAATCCGTAGGCGCCCGGCGGCATGAGCGTCGCCCCCTGGTCGGAAAGGTTCGCGGCGAGCCGTTCGACCTGCGCTTCCGACCCGCACTCCACGAAGAGCGAAATCGCCGGCGCGAGAGGGCTTCCGTTCGAATAGTTCGCGTAGCCCGCGCGATGCGAGGGGCGCGCGCTCGAGAAAGCGCGCCGTATCCTTCGCCCGCCCACGGACCGTGCAAGCCTTTGCAAGCCCAAGCCAAACATTTCCAAATTTGCGGCCTTCTTCTCCAAATATTTCCAAAGATTCCTTCGTCCATTTTGTGAAAAAACAAGGACTTGCGGGCTTGACAAGCGAATTTTCGCTTCCCTCCAAATTTTTGCGCCGGTCTCCCGTCGACAGCACGCGCCCCGCCGCGCCGGCAGGGAGGCATGGCGGCGAACATCTTGAAAAGAATAGCACGACTTTCTCTTTTTCCGAAGTACAATCTTGCGGTCGAGGAACTCTTCCGCGCTCATGGCTTGCCGGACCGGCGTTCTCATCAACCGGAAGCCGTATGAGAGGGGCCGCAGGTCGAATTGGCTCGCGCCCCATCCGTTGTGGTTGTCGCTTGCCAGTGACCCGCCTTGGGGGCTATCTTAGTCAGGGTTAGTCAAGAGGCCGCCATGTCCGTCGTCAACATGCTCGAGGCCAAAACGCACCTCTCGCGGCTCGTCGAAGAGGTCGAGAGCGGCGCGACGAGCGAAATCATCATCGCGCGAAACGGCAAGCCCGCGGCGCGGCTCGTGCCGATCGGCGCGCCGACTTCGGCCGGCAAGCGACTGGGGCTGCTCGAAGGGCGATATCCCTCCTCCTCGCAGGCGGAATTCGACGCCGCCAACAAAGCGATCGCGCGCCTCTTTCGAGGGCGCGCGTGAGAATACTTCTGGATACGCAAGTCGCGATCTGGGCGCTGACCGACACGAAGCGATTGGGCGCTCAGGCCATCGCGCTGATCGGCGACGAGACGAACGACGTCTTCATCTCCGCCGTGAGCGTCTGGGAGATCGCGATCAAATTCGCCCTGAGAAAGCGGATGGGCGCGCCGCCGTTTTCCGGCGCCGTTGCGCTCGAAGCGTTCCTCGCGGCGGGATACCGGATGCTGAACATCACGCCGCAACACGCCGCCGCGGTGGAGACGCTGCTGAATTTGCACGCCGATCCGTTCGACAGAATGCTGATCGCCCAGGCGCTGCACGAGCCGCTGCGCCTGCTGACGGCGGACGCGGCATTGGCGCGATACAGCGATACGGTGATCGAGGTTTAGCCGACCGGCGCAAAATCCCGGACGCTATGCAGGCGCTACGCGCCGGGCGCGCTCGCCGCGCGCATCGACGTGAAGCCCTCGGCCCTCTCCCTCACTTGCCCTGGCTCGCGATATAGGCCGCCAAGTCCTCGGTCTCGGGGCGCGAGAGCTGCATGTCCGGCATCTTCGGATGCGGGTCGCGCAGGAACAGCGCGATTCTGTCGGCGTTTAGGCCGGGGATGCGGCCGATCGCCGCGAAGGTCGGCGCGTTGTCCGCGCCGTGCTTCTGATCGTTGGCCACGATGTGGCACGCCGCGCACCAGCGCCGGGCGAGCTTCTCGCCCTTGTCCACGTCCGCGGCGCGGGCGCTCGCAAGGGCGCTCGACGCGGCCAGAGCGGCAAAAAGCGCGCGCGCCGCGCGGCGGCGAAGGACGGAAGCGCAGCGGGGCGGCGTGCTGGCTTCGAACTTGGTCATCGGCGATTCTCCCCTCAGCGATTCGCCACCAGGATGAAGCCGGAGAGGCGCGCTGTCCAGGTCGGGCCGCGCGCGGCGTTCCTCCTTCGCCGCGCCAAAAGAAAAGAGCGGCCCGATGGCCGCCCTTTCCCGCGCCGAGGCGAGGCCGCCTCAGCTCGAATAGTACATGTCGAATTCGACCGGGTGCGGCGTCATTTCGAAGCGCTGCACTTCGCCCATCTTCAGCTCGATGTAGCTGTCGATGAAGTCGTCGTCGAAGACGCCGCCGGACTTGAGGAAGGCGCGGTCCTTGTCGAGGTTGGAGAGCGCTTCGCGCAACGAACCGCACACCGTCGGGATCTTCTTGAGCTCCTTGGGCGGCAGGTCGTAGAGGTCCTTGTCCATCGCCGCGCCCGGGTCGAGCTTGTTCTGGATGCCGTCGAGGCCGGCCATCAGCATCGCCGCGAACGCCAGATAGGGGTTGGCGACGGGATCGGGGAAGCGCACCTCGACGCGCTTGGCCTTCGGGTTGGACGTCCACGGTATGCGGCAGGACGCCGAGCGGTTGCGCACGGAATAGGCGAGCAGCACCGGCGCCTCGAAGCCCGGAACCAGGCGCTTGTAGCTGTTGGTCGAGGGGTTGGTGAAGCCGTTGAGCGCCTTGGCGTGCTTGATGACGCCGCCGATATAGTAGAGGCATTCCTGGCTCAGGTCGGCGTATTTGTTGCCCGCCATCACCGGCTTGCCGCCCTTCCAGATCGACTGGTGCACGTGCATGCCCGAGCCGTTGTCGCCGTAGACGGGCTTGGGCATGAAGGTCGCCGTCTTGCCGTAGCTCTGCGCGACCATGTGGACGCAGTACTTATAGATCTGCATGTTGTCGGCCATCGTCACCAGCGGGCCGAACTTGAGGCCGAGCTCGTGCTGCGCGGAGGCGACTTCGTGGTGGTGCTTCTCGGGCACCGCGCCCATCTGCGTCATCGCCGCGAGCATCTCGCCGCGCATATCCTGCGAGGCGTCCTGCGGGGGAACCGGGAAGTAGCCGGCCTTGGTGCGGATGCGGTGGCCGAGGTTGCCGCCCTCGTAGGGCGTGTCGCCGTTGCTCGGCAGCTCGACCGCGTCGAGGGTGAAGCCGGTGTTGTAGGGATCGGCCTTGTAGCGGACGTCGTCGAACACGAAGAATTCGGCTTCTGGGCCGAAGTAGGCGGTGTCGCCGATGCCGGTCGACTTCAGGTAGGCTTCCGCCTTCTTGGCTATGCCGCGCGGGTCGCGGTTGTACGGCTGACCGGTGGCCGGGTCGAGAATGTCGCAATTGATGACCATCGTCGAGGCGGCGAAGAACGGGTCCATGCAGGCCGACGTCGGATCCGGCATCAAGGTCATGTCGGACTCGTTGATCGCCCGCCAGCCGGAGATCGATGAGCCGTCGAACATCAGTCCATCGGCCATGGCGTCCTCGTCGACCACCGTTTGATCGAAAGTGACGTGCTGCCACTTGCCGCGCGGATCGGTGAAACGCAGGTCGACATATTTTACATCATTGTCCTTGATCGCCTTGAGGACATCCTTGGCGGTCTTCATGTTGTGCCTTTCTCAAGTCTGTTCGGTTGTGCCCCTGCCCGCCGCCCTTTGGCGCCGGGAAGCCTTAGAAAATGAGTCCGATCGATCGAAAACAAGCCTAAACGGCGTCCGCCCCGGTCTCTCCGGTGCGAATCCGAATGGCCTCTTCGACTTGCGATACAAATATCTTGCCATCGCCGATCCGGCCGGTCTGCGCCGCCTTGCGGATCGCCTCCACCGTCGCGGCGAGATTCTCGTCGGCGACGACGACCTCGATTTTCACTTTGGGGAGAAAATCCACGACGTATTCGGCGCCGCGATAGAGTTCGGTATGGCCCTTCTGGCGGCCGAAGCCCTTCGCCTCGAGCACGGTAATCCCCTGAACGCCCGCCTCTTGCAGAGCTTCCTTGACCTCGTCGAGCTTGAAGGGCTTGATGATGGCTTCAACTTTTTTCATGGCCGCCGAGGTCTCCCCTTCCGCGTGCGAGGGCTTTTATCGATCCCTTCGCCAGCGATCGCCGTCGCAGCGAGTTCACAATTGAAGACGGGTCCATAGCATTGCTTCCCAGCCGACGCCATGGCCGTGCGCGGACCGTCGGCGCTCGTCCGCCTCGATCCCGATTGTTCTGCCCGCGCCATAGGCACGACGCCTAAGAATTAGTCAAATTGCTCAGACCGTCGGCCCCCATTCGCCCGAAGCGAAAATTCGCCAGGACGCGAGCCCCGCTTTGGCGACCACCATGCGCCCGGACTTGGCGATCCTGACGAGCTGGGCGAACACCAGCGGGTTGCGCCAGGCCAAGGGCCTTTGCGGCGCGCAAACCGCGCGGTATTCGTCGCCCTCGTCCGCTTCCATCAGGATCGTGCCGACCCGGTCGGGGCGCAAGGTGGCGGGCAGCGCGCGATCGGTCAGCCAGTCGCACTCGAAATCGCGGCAGACTTTCGGTCGGCGGGCGTAGATCGCGCAACCGACGGCGCAATGCTCGCACGCCGGCCCCGCGGGCTTTTTCAATTCGGGGATTTCGAGGGCCGAACAGCACATCGTGCAGGGGCCGCATGTCTTGCCGGGAGCGGGAGCCACGAAAGTCCTCTCGTGTCGCGCGGCGACGATTCGCCGCAGCGCCATGGTTGTCCCTCTACGATTCTTCGGCGCCGGGCAACAGCTTCGCGGATCGATTCGGCGACTGCGCCGACGCCGCGCCCCGCTTCAGCACGAAGTAGAACACCGCCGCGATCGTCAACGGCGCGATGGGAAGGCCCATGGCGCCCGCGAGCACGCGCGAAAGCAACGGCAAGGCGTAAGCGAGGGCGAGAACGCTCTTTTCCCACGGCGCGAAACCGGCGCGCAGGCCCTCGCGCGCCACCCAGCAAAGCGGGATCGCCAGCAGCGTCAGGTCGTAGTCGAGCAGGAAGGGGCTCGCCAGCAGCGTCGCCGCGACCATCGCCGGTCCTTCCGCCTCGCTGCGCAGGCGGCGCTTCGCCAGCCAGACGAGCGCGGCGGCGGCGCCGAGGGCCGTCAGCGCTTGCAGGCCATAGGCGAGCGCCAGCGGGCCGTGCAGCAGCCGGACCGCCGCGAACACGCTCTGCATCTTTTCGTCGCCGACGAGGTTGCGCTCCAGCGTCGCCCTCGCCAGAGGCGCCGCGGCGAGGAACGCCCGCCAGGCCGCGCCGCCGAAAGCGATCCACGAGGCGGCGATGAGCGCGCCGGCGCCGACGGCCGCGGCGGCCAAGCTCGTCCAGCGCCGCCCCACGATCAGCGCTATCGGGATCATGAGCGCGAGCTGCGGCTTATAGATCAGCGCGCCGAAGCACAGGCCCGCGACGATCGGACGCCGGTCGAGCAGCAGCGCCCCGGCGCCGATCAGCGCGGCGCTCAGGAAACCGTTCTGGCCGTGCCCGGCGTTGACGAGGAAGGCCGGGAACGCCAGCAGCGCGAAAGCCTCGACGCGCGGGCCGGCCCAGGCGCGCAGCACGCGCCAATAGGCGACGCCGGTCGCCGCGAGCCAGGCGGCGAGCGAGGCGAAATAGGGCAGCGCGGCGAGCGGCAGGCAAATCAAGAGATAGGGCGGAGGATAGAAGAAGGCGGTGTAGGCGACCGTCTCGCCGAACAGCGCCTTTTGCGCCGCCCAATGCGCCACGACGTCGTAGGCGTCCGCCGCGCGGCCGCCCAAGGCCAGCTTCGATGCGGTCCAGAAGCTGACGAAATCGGTGCCGAGCGGCTTGCCGGCGCGATCGACGCCGCCGTGCGCGAGCCCGATCCAGATCAGCGCCCCGGCGAAGGAAAGGAGGAACAGAATGCGCGCATAGGCGACCGCCCGCTCGCGGTTCAGCCAGTCGGCGTCGCGCAGGACCGCCGCACATCGGCGCATCAGCGCGCGCATGGGGCGTCTCCCGGCAATCGTCAGCCCCCGAACACGCGCGCGAAAATCACGTCGACGTGCTTCAAGTGGTAGTCGAGGTCGAACAGCGCCTCGAGCTCCTGCGGGCTCAGCGCTTTGGCGACGTCCTTGTCGGCCTTGAGCAGGGTGAGGAAGTCGCCCTCGCCGCGCCATACCGGCATGGCGTTGCGCTGCACCAACGAATAGGCGTCCTCGCGCGAGACGCCCTTCTGCGTCAGCGCCAGCAGCACGCGCTGGGAATGGATGAGGCCGCCGAGCCGGTCGAGATTCTTGCGCATGGTCTCGGGATAGATCACCAGCTTGTCGACGACGCCCGTCAGCCGCGCCAGCGCGAAATCGAGGGTGATCGTCGTGTCGGGGCCGATCATGCGCTCGACCGAGGAATGGGAAATGTCGCGCTCGTGCCACAGCGCCACGTCTTCGAGCGCCGGCGTCACGGCCGAGCGCACCATGCGGGCGAGGCCCGTCAGGTTCTCGGTCAGCACCGGATTGCGCTTGTGCGGCATCGCCGAGGAGCCCTTCTGCCCCTCGGAGAAATACTCCTCCGCCTCCAGCACTTCGGTGCGCTGGAGATGGCGGATTTCGACGGCGAGGCGCTCGATCGAGGAGGCGACGACGGCGAGCGCGGCGAAGAACGCGGCGTGGCGGTCGCGCGGGATCACCTGGGTCGAGATCGGCTCGGGGGTCAGGCCCATCATCTTGGCGACGTGCTCTTCGACGCGCGGATCGATATTGGCGAAGGTGCCGACCGCGCCTGATATGGCGCAGGTCGAGATTTCCGCGCGCGCCGCGACGAGGCGCGCCCTTGCGCGCGTGAACTCGGCGTAGGCCTGCGCCAGCTTGAGGCCGAACGCAGTCGGCTCGGCGTGGATGCCATGCGAGCGGCCGATCGTCGGCGTGAGCTTGTGCTCGTAGGCGCGTCGTTTCAGCGCCGCGAGCAGGGCGTCGACGTCGGCGATCAGGATGTCGCTGGCGCGCTGCAATTGCACGGCCAGGCACGTGTCGAGCACGTCGGAACTGGTCATGCCCTGGTGCACGAAGCGCGCATCCGGGCCGATGAATTCGGCCAAGTGCGTCAGGAAGGCGACGACGTCGTGCTTGGTGACGCGCTCGATCTCGTCGATGCGCGCGACGTCGAAGGTGACGTTCCCCGCCTTCTCCCAGATCGCTTTGGCGCTCTCTTTGGGGATGACGCCGATCTCGGCGAGCCCGTCGCAGGCGTGCGCCTCGATCTCGAACCAGATCCGGAAGCGCGTCTGCGGCGCCCAGATCGCGACCATTTCGGGGCGGGAATAACGCGGGATCATGAAGGGCGTGTCCGTTGGTCAAAAGGGCATGGCGGGTCTATAGGAAGCCGCCGCAAAGATCGAGACCCCGCGTCTTCATGGCCCATTGCCGGGACGGCCCCGCGCCGGGCACAAAGGCGCGCCGAGCCCGCAACTGAGGAGAATCGCCGCGTGTCCTCGTCGAAAACCGATGTCATCGTCCTGGGAGCGGGAATCGTCGGCGTCTGCGCGGCGCTGCACGCGCAGGCGCGCGGCCGCGCCGTGACGCTCGTCGATCGGCTCGGGGCCGCAGGGCGCGGGACGAGCTTCGGCAACGCCGGCATCGTGCAGAGCGAGGCGCTCTTCCCCTACGTGTTTCCGCGCGCGCCCGCCGAGATCGCCGTCGCCGCGCTCAACCTCGATCCGCGGGTGCAAATTCGGTACGCCTCCTTGCCCTCGATCGCGCCGTGGGTGTGGCGCTATTTTCTCGCCTCGTCACAAAAGTCGCGATATTCCGTCGGGATGGCGACGCGCGGGCTGGTGCTGCGCTGCATCGCCGAGCATCGCGCCCTCGCCGAGGCGGCGGGCGCGGGCGCGCTGCTGCGCGAGGGCGGCTGGATCAAGGTGTTCCGCACTTCCCGCGGCGAGGATCTCGCGCTCGCCGACGTCGAGGAGACGAAACCCTTCGGCATCGTCAGCGCGACGCTGACCCGCGATCAGCTCCTCGCGCTCGAGCCGCACTTGGGCGACGTTGCTAAGGGCGGCGTGCACTTCAGCGATCCGCTGACGACGCCCGACCCGGAAGGGCTGACCCGCGCCTACGCCGATCTCTTCGTCAAGCGCGGCGGCAAGCTCGTCACGGGCGATGCGCGCTCGCTGCAAGCCTCCGGCGCGGGCTGGACCGTCGCCGCCGAGGGCGGCGCGCTGCAAGGCTCGGATGTCGTCGTCGCGCTGGGGCCGTGGTCGGGGGACCTCGCGGCCGCGTTCGGCTGCCGCCTGCCGTTCGGCGTCAAGCGCGGCTATCACATGCACTACGCCGCCAAGGGAAACGCCGGGCTCAGCCGGCCGGTGCTCGATCTCGAAAGGGGTTACTTGATGGCGCCGATGACGCGCGGGCTGCGCCTCACCACCGGCGCGGAATTCGCCCGCCGCGACGATCCGCCTTCCAGCGCCCATCTCGACCGGCTGGAGCCGGCCGCCCGCCAGTTGTTCAAGCTCGCCGAGCGGCTCGACCCTGAGCCCTGGCTGGGCAGCCGGCCCTGCCTGCCCGACATGGCGCCGGTGATCGGCCCGGCGCCGCGCCACAAGGGCCTGTGGTTCGACTTCGGCCACCAGCACCTCGGCCTGACGCTCGGCCCGGTCAGCGGCCTGCTGCTCGCGCAATTGATGGCGGGCGAGACGCCGTTCGTCGATCCCAAGCCGTTCAACGCCGAGCGGTTTGGGTAGGGGCCGGACTGATGGCCGATGGCGGGCGCGAGGCGGATGGCGCGGCGAGGAAATCGTTGGCCGATCGGCTTGCCGTCGCATCCTTCATTGAGGATTGGCGAAAATATTGCCCTGCTGCACGGAACAGCTCGTCGAAATCATTTTTTGGTCGATCGCTTCGTATTGCGAGTCATCACCGGGAGCTGACCCTTCGAAGATGATAGGCTCTGTCCCGCCTTTTTTCCCATAAGTGACTTTGATCGAGCAGGTGTTGAACTGGTCGTTGAAACTGATGGCGACCCTTCGCGCGCCGCGAGCAAAGGCCTGATCGGCGACAAGAGCGCCGTCCTGAAATCGCCAAAGCAGGAGACTTTTTCCGGTTCCCGAAATCTCGTTGGAGTCGTCATAGACCAATCTCCCGCTGACGCGCTTGAACGTGCTAAAAACACGTCCCTGAACGCTAACGTAAAGATTGAGAGTCGCGTCGAACCGGGATGTGAACTCTCGGCCGGACATATGGCCGGAGATACCCTTCGTCGTGCGGATCTCGCTCCAGTTCAACACGATGGACTTTTCGCGCAATTCTCGCGGCGCTTGTTGAGCCTGACTTTCGCCGGTCAGCAGCAGAATGGCGAAGCCCGTGACGGCGGCGCGACCGCATTGGGCGAGGGCGTCGTCGCGGACGCGCCGCCGTGCCTTGTTCATCGCCATGCAGGCGCACGGCGTCTCGCTCTTATCTCTCATTGCGCGTCGCCGAAGATATTACCCGGCCGCACCGAACAACTCGGCGACGATATCTTGTAATCGATGATTTCGAATTGCCGATCCTCGTAGGGCGGCCAGCCGTGGACGACGAGCGGCCCCTGGGCGTTTTTCTTGCCGAACGTGACGGCGATCGAACAGGCGGCGAATCCGTCGCTGAAACTGACCGTCGTCCTGCGCGCGCCTTGAACCCAGACCTTGTAGGCGACCAGCGCGTCGCCCTCGAATCGCCATTGCAGGACGTTTTCCGCGCTTCCCGTGACCTCATCGAAGACGCCGCTGAAATTCCTCCCCGTCGTCTCGCTATACGAGCTGAAAACGCGTCCCTGCAGGCTCACGTAGACTTTGGCGGCGAGCAAGGTCTCGGATGTATCGACGCGGCCCGCCTGGGGTCCGTTGAGGGCCTTTTGCGTCTTGACGACGGTCCAGCTCAGCGCCAGCGATTTTCCGCGCAAGCCGCTCGGCATCGGGTCGGCGCGAGCCTCGGCCGCGATGAGCAGACCGGCGAACGCCATGACAATCAGCCGCGCAGAGCCGCTCCTCCTCGTCATTTCCTTCCTCCCCGGCCGCCTCGACGCGGCCTGACGCCGATGAAACGAAATCGATCGCAATAGCGCCGCCGGGGCAACTCCCGCGCGTCCAGCGCCGACGTCACGATCCGATCCCGAGGCCCGATCGCGACGCGCGTTGTCCGCCCCTTGGCGAGCCGCGCCTCGTTTCTCGGCTGCAAGGCGGACGGCGTCGCCGCCGTATCCCTCATTTCGCGTCGCCGAAGATATTGCCCTGCTGAACCGAGCAGCTCGTCGAGGCGATTACGTTGTTGTCTTCCTCGACCTCTCCCCCGCCCTGATCGGTTTTCACGATTATCGTCGCCGTTCCGTCTTGCTTCCCGTAAATGACATTGAGCGAACAGGTGTCGAACCCATCGCCAAAATTGACGGTTATCCTTCTTGCGCCTTGAACAAAGGCCTGATCGGCGATGAGAGCGCCGCCCTCAAATTGCCAGTTCAGAACATTGTTCCCCGTTCCCGAAACGGCGTTGTGGTCGAGACCGCCTTTCTGGCGAAGTGAGCTAAAGACACGTCCTTGAAGACTCACGTACACTTTGACGGTCAGGTAATTCGCGACTGTATGCAATTGGCCCGAGGCGGCCGCGGCATTGGTCATGCCGCCGCCTGAGAAGACCGTAAAAGTTCTGCTCCAGTTCAATACGAGCGATTTTCCGCGCAAGCCGCTCGGTATCGGGTCGGCGCGAGCCTCGGCCGCGATGAGCAGACCGGCGAACGCCATGACAATCAGCCGCGCAGAGCCGCTCCTCCTCGTCATTTCCTTCCTCCCCGGCGGCCTCGAAACGGCCCGGCGCCGATGAAACGACATTGACCGCAAAAGCGCCGCCGAGGCAACTGCCGCGCGTCCGGCGCCCCGTCATCTCCCGTAACGTTTGCGCCAGCTCGGCAGCGCGCCGGCGAAGGGCAGCGGCGTCGCCTCGTAGACGCCGCGGGCGATCGCCCGCGCGACGCATTCGGCGGCGAGCGTGCCGATCTCGGTGAGATCGCGCAAGGTCGGCGTGAGGGCCGCGCGCGCCGTCGAGGCGGCGAAGACGATGTCGCCGTCCGCCGGCGCGTGCGCCGGGCGCAGCGCCAGGGCGAAGCCGGCCGAGGCCATGATCGCGACCCGCGTCGCCTCGGCTTTGCCCAAGGGGGCGTCGGTGGCGACGACCACGAGCGTCGTGTTGGCGGGTTCATCGCGCTTGAGCGCCAGCGTCAGCGCGTCGGCGGCGGGCGCGCCGACGCCGAGCCCGCCGAATTCGGCGCCGCGCTCGTAGGGCGCGGCCCAGAAATGCGGAGCGCTCCCGCGCGTGGCGCGCCCGACCGCATTGACCGCGGCGAGCGCGCCGACGATGAAGCCGCGCGAGGTCACGGCGCTCGCCGAGCCCAGGCCCCCTTTGAGATCGTAGGTCGTCGCCCCGTAGCCGGCGCCCGCCGTCCCCAGCTCAAAGTCCAGTCCGGCGCTCGCCGCCGCCGCAAAGCCGAGGTCGCCGTAGGGCGCGCGGCGGCCCCAGGCCTTGTCGCCGCCGTTGTCGAGATCGAACAACGACGCGCCGGGAACGATCGGCACGCGCACGGCGCCCACGGCGAGCCCCCGCCCCTCGGCCGCCAGCCAGGCCATCGCGCCGCCCGCCGCGTCGAGGCCGAAGGCCGAGCCGCCGGACAGCGCGAAGCCGTCGACGCGCGGAACCGTCATCTCGGGGGCGAGCAGCGCGCCGTCGCGCAGCGCCGGCGCCCCGCCCGGCGTCGCCATGCCCGCGCACGCCGGCTGGTCGAAGAGGACGACGCTGACGCCGGACGCCAGACGAGCGTCCTGCGCGCCGCCGACGCGCACGCCGGGCACGTCGGTGATGAGATTGTTCATGGGGCTGAGGCCGGCGCGCAGGCGAGCATGAGGACGCGAGACGAGCGCAATGGGGGCCCCCTTTTCGAAAGCGCCGGCGACCTTTCCGGCCCGCGTGACGTAAGCCGCGCTTCGCACTAGACTATTTTCATGCCGCCCGCCATCCCGCCCCGCGACGCCGCGCCATGCTGAACGGCACCACAGTCTTCGTCGCGTCGATCGGCTACGTCTGCTTCCTGTTCGCGGTCGCCTGGTGGGGCGATCACGGCGGGCGAGGCTTCGTCGTCGGCAAGCGGCGGGCGCTCGTCTATTCCCTCAGCCTCGCCGTCTACTGCACCTCCTGGACTTATTACGGCTCGGTCGGGCTCGCTTCGGCGCACGGCCTGGATTTTCTGCCGATCTACATCGGGCCGATCCTCGTCATCGGTTTCGGCCATCGGCTGACGGCGCGCATCGTCGCGCTTTCGCGCGCGCAGAACCTGACGACGGTCGCCGACTTCGTCTCGGCGCGCTACGGCAAGTCGCAGGCGGTGGCGGCGCTCGCCGCGCTCATCGCGCTGATGGCCTCCGCGCCCTACATCGCGCTGCAGCTCAAGGCGATCACGCAGACCATACTCATGGTCGTCGATTCGTTCGAGCATGGCCGACTGACGCCCGGCGCGCCGTCCACGACCTTCTATCTCGCGGTGACCTTGCTGCTGGCGGCCTTCGCCATGGCGTTCGGCACGCGCCGCATCGATCCGACCGAGCATCAGGACGGGCTGATCCTCGCCATCGCGGTCGAATCGATCGTCAAGCTGGTGGCCTTTCTCGCCGTCGGCGCCTTCGTCGTCTGGGGTCTTTCGGGGGGCCTCGGCGAACTGACGCGCGTCGCCGAGACCCACGCGCGCATCGGCGCGGTGATCCAGTCGCCTCCCGATCCCGCCAATTGGCTGACCACGACGCTGCTCTCGGCCTCGGCGATCCTCTTGCTGCCGCGCCAGTTCCACGTCAGCATCGTCGAGAATCGCAACCCGCGCGACATCCTCGCCGCGGCCTGGCTGTTTCCCGTCTACCTCGTGCTGATCAACCTGTTCGTCGCGCCGCTGGCGATCGCGGGTCTCGCGACCTTCGGCGACGGCGCGATCGACCGCGACCTGACGGTTCTCGCCCTGCCGCTCGCCGCCGGCGCGCGCGGCGTCGCGCTGATGACGATGCTCGGCGGCCTCTCCGCCGCGACCGGCATGGTCGTGGTCGACAGCGTCGCGCTGGCGATCACGGTCTCCAACGATCTTGTCATGCCGATCCTCTTGCGTCGGCGCGCCGGCCAAGTCGACGCGGCGGCCGCCGGCGAAATCGGCGCGCGCGTGCTGCTGGTGCGTCGCGCGGCGATCCTCGGCGTTCTGGTCTTCGGCTTTCTCTACGCGCAATTGGCCAACAGCGCCGGGCTCGCCTCGATCGGCCTTCTGTCCTTCGCGGCGATCGCGCAGATCGCGCCGGCGTTCCTGGGCGGGTTGATGTGGCGGCGCGGCACTGCGCGCGGCGCCGTCGCGGGCATGGTGCTCGGCTCGCTCGTTTGGATTTACGTGCTGTTTCTGCCTTCGCTCAACGCCGACGGGGCGCTCGCCGGCCTCCTCGCCGGCGGGCCGCTCGGCATCGTCTGGCTTCGGCCCGCCTCGCTCGTCGCGTTTTCCGCCTACCCGCTGGTCGGCGGCGTCGCGCTGTCGCTCGGCGCCAATATCGCGGCCTTCGTTCTCGTCTCCTTGACGCGCAAGGCGACGCCGTTGGAGCGCATGCAGGCTCTCGCCTTCGTCGCCGCCGCGCCGGACGGCAAGCCGCAGGCCTTCCGGCTCTGGCGCGCCTCGGCGACGATGGGCGAACTGGAAGCGACGGTCGCGCGCTATCTCGGCGCGGCGCGCACCCGGCGCGCGTTCGAGTCCTTCATGAGCGAGCGCGGGCTCTATCTTTCCGCCAGCGACGAGGCGGACGCCCATCTCATCCGCCACGCCGAGCACCTGCTGTCGCCGGCGATCGGCGCGTCGACGTCGCGGCTTGTGTTGTCGCTGCTGCTGCGCCGGCGCGCGATGTCGGGCAAGTCGGCGCTAAAACTGCTCGACGACGCCTCGGCGGCGATCCAGTCGAGCCGCGATCAGTTGCAGCATGCGCTCGACCATGCGCGCCAGGGCATCACGGTCTTCGACAACAATCTCGCCCTGACCGCCTGGAACCGCGAGTTCGCCGACCTGTTCGAGCTGCCGCCCTCGATGCTCAGGCTCGGCGTCGGGCTCGACGAGATCGTGCGCTTCAACGCCGCGCGCGGCGCGTACGGGCTAGGCTCTTCCGACGACTTCGTCGCCGAGCGCATCGAGAGCCTGCTCAACAACGACGAGCCGTTGCGCCTGCGCCTCTACCCCTCCCAGCGCGTGATCGAAGTCCGCTCGGCGCGACTGCCCGACGGCGGCATCGTCACGACCTACACCGACGTGACGCAGACCGTGCTCGCCGAAGAGGATCTCGCCGCGGCCAACGAGCGGCTGGAGCGGCGGGTGCAGGCGCGCACCGCCGAACTCGAACGTCTCAACGAGGCGCTGGCGCGCGCCAAGACCGCGGCCGAGGAGGCCAATCTGTCCAAGACGCGCTTTCTCGCCGCGGCCGGGCACGACATTCTCCAGCCGCTCAGCGCGGCGCGGCTCTATGCGAGCTCGCTGACCGAAAGCGCGGCCGAAGCCGGCGCGGAGGAGCGCGTCGCGCTGGCGCGCAATGTCGACGCCTCGCTCGAGGCGGTCGAGGAAATCCTGGGGGCCCTGCTCGACATTTCCCGTCTCGACGCCGGCGCGACGCGCCCCGAGATCGTCGACATTCGCGTCAGCGATATCTTCCGTCAGCTCGAAATCGAGTTCGCGCCGACGGCTCGCGCCAAGGGGTTGGGGCTGCGCTTCGTCGCATCGTCGCTCAGCGTGCGCTCCGACCGCCGGATGATGCGTCGGCTGCTGGAGAATCTCGTCTCCAACGCGCTCAAGTACACGCCGAAGGGGCGCGTGCTCATCGGCTGCCGGCGCGCCGACGGCGCGGTGCGGATCGAGGTCTGGGACACCGGGCTCGGCATTCCCGCCGACAAGCAGCGTCAGGTCTTCGAGGAGTTTCTGCGTCTCGAACAAGGGGCGCGGGCGGCGCGCGGCCTCGGCCTCGGCCTGTCGATCGTCGAGCGGCTGGGGCGGGTCCTCGGCCACGCCGTGAAGCTGCGCTCGAACCACGGCGCTGGTTCGGTGTTCGCGGTCGTCGCGCCGCGCGGCGCGGCGAGCGCCGCCGTCGGCGCCGACGCGCCAGCGCCGGAGCGAGCGCTGGCGGGAGAATCGCTGAGCGGCCTGCGCGTCCTGGCGATCGACAACGAGCCGCGCGTGCTCGACAGCATGCGCGTGCTGCTGGGCAAATGGGGATGCCGCGTCGCCACCGCGCGTTCTCTCGACGAGGCGCTGGAGGCGCTGGCGGCTCTCGACGGCGCGCCGGACGCGATCGTCGCCGACTACCATTTGGACGAAGGCGACGGGCTCGCTGCCATCGCCGTGCTGCGCCAACGCGTCGGCCTTCCCGTGGCGTCGATTCTGGCGACCGCCGACCGCAGCCAGGAGGTGCGCGAAGCCGCGACGCGCGCCGACGTCGCCCTGCTCAACAAGCCGCTCAAGCCCGCCCCCTTGCGGGCGCTGCTGACGCGCTGCCTGGCGCTGCGCGCGGCGGCCGAATAGCGCCGGCTTCGCGCCGGCCGACTGGCGAAAGCACGGCGAAAAGCCGCTCCGCCCGCCGACGCCGCCGGCGAGCGTCGCGCAAAGAAAAATGCGCAAAACCCGACGAAGACGATACGCCGCGCAAGACGCGCCGCGCCGACCGTGCCAGGAAGCGCCGGCGCCCCGGCGGAGACCTCGGATGAATGCCCTGCTGTTCGGATTTGTCGTCGCCGTCTGGGGGCTGACTTGGTACGCGATCAAGCTGCAACTGGGCGCCACGCCGGCGGAAGTCTCCATTTTCTGGCGCTTCTTCCTCGCCGCAGCGATTCTGTGGGCGGGACTGGCGGCGACGGGGCGGCTGCGCCGCGCGCCGCTGCGCGGGCACGTCTGGTTCGCGGCGCTCGGCCTCGTGCTCTTCAGCGGCAATTTCCTGTGCTTTTACAACGCCGAACGTTTCGTCGCGAGCGGCGTCGTGTCGGTGGTGTTCGCCATGGCCTCGGCGTTCAACGTCGCCAACCAGTGGCTGTTTCGCGGCATTCGCCCCACTCCTCGCGTGGTCGTGGGCGCGCTGATCGGCGCGCTCGGCGTCGCGTGCCTGTTCGCCGACGAGTTGGCGGCGACAGCGGGGGCGAGCCAAGCGGCGGTCGGCCTCGGCCTGGCGCTCGCCGGGACCTATTGCTTTTCCCTGGGCAATCTGGCTTCGCGACCCGCGATCCGCGCCGCGGCGGATCTGCCCAACGCGATCGCGCGCGCGATGAGCTGGGGCGCGGCGATCCTGGCGGCGACGGCGGCGGCGCGCGGCCTTTCCTTCGCGCCGACGATGAGCGTCGCCTACCTCGGCGCGCTGCTCTACCTCTCGGCGATCGGCTCCGTGCTGGGGTTCCTCGTCTATCTCGGCCTGGTGTCGCGCATCGGGCCCGAGCGCGCCGCCTACACGACCGTGCTGTCGCCGGTCATCGCACTGGCGATGTCTTCGAGCCTGGAAGGCTATCAATGGAATCGTTGGGCCTTGGTCGGCGCGCCGCTGATCCTGATCGGCAACGTCGTGATCTTTCGCCCGCGCCTTCGTCGCCGCGCCGCCGCGCAATAGACCGAGCGAACGGCGTTTTCGCTCGCGCGGTTTTGCATTATAGCAGGCGCGACTTCGATCCAGGAGAGCGGCCCATGAACGTCCCGATCCGACCTTTCGACGACATTCGCGCGCTGTTGCGCGCCATGCCGGAGGCGGACGCCGCGGCGGCGGCGGCGGCGCGCGAGCGGCAGGCGCAATTGACCAAGCCGGCGGGTTCGCTCGGGCGCCTCGAGGAGATCGCCGAATGGCTCGCCGCCTGGCAGGGCGCGCCGCGCCCCCATGTCGACGCGCCGCTCATCGCGGTCTTCGCCGGCAACCACGGCGTCGTCGCCCACGGCGTTTCGCCGTTTCCGCAATCGGTGACGCAGGCGATGGTGGCCAATTTCTCCGGCGGCGGCGCGGCGATCAATCAGATCTGCAAGACCTTCGATATTTCGCTGAAAGTGTTCGAGCTCGCGCTCGAGCAGCCGACCGGCGACATCACGCAAGAGCCGGCGCTCGACGAAAAGGCCTGCGCGGCGACGATGGCCTTCGGCATGGAGGCGCTCGCCTCGCAGCCCGATCTGCTGGGCCTGGGCGAAATGGGCATCGGCAACACCACCGTCGCCGCCGCGATCTACCACGCGCTCTACGGCGGCAAGGCGGAGGATTGGGTCGGACGCGGCACGGGGGTCGACGACGCCGGGCTCGAGCGCAAGGCTGACGCCGTCCGCGCAGCGGTGGCGCGCCACCGCGAAGCCTTGGGCGATCCTCTGGAGGTCCTGCGCCGTCTCGGCGGGCGCGAAATCGCCGCGATGGCGGGCGCGATCCTGGCGGCGCGCATCCAGCGCGTGCCGGTGCTGCTCGACGGCTTCGTCGTCTGCTCCGCCGCGGCGGTCCTCAACGCGCTCGACGCCAGCGCGCTCGACCATTGCCTGGCCGCCCACGTCTCGGCCGAGAGCGCCCACGCCGAAGTCTTGAAGCGCCTCGGCAAGGCGCCGCTCATCGATCTCGGCATGCGCCTGGGCGAAGGCTCGGGCGCGGCGCTCGCGGTCGGCATCGTCAAAGTGGCCGTCGCCTGCCACAACGGCATGGCGACGTTCGCCGAGGCGGGCGTGGCGGGCAAGGAATAGCGCCGACGCGGCCGCCTAGAGCTGATCGGAGGCGCGCCCGTACATCGAGGGATCGTCCTTCGGGCCTTCGGCGGTCCAGATGACGCGCAACGGCAACGGGTCCTGCGGCTTCAACTTGCCGTCGGGGCCTTTCAATTGCGCATCGACCCATTTCGAGCATTGCTGCTGACCGACGTCGGCTACGCGCTTGGCGATTTCCGCCGCGGTGGCCATGCCGGACTCGCTGGAGCTGATCGCCTCCACGTTATCCGAAAGGCAATCGTAGATGATGCGTTGCGCGCGGTAGCGCAGAGCGAAAGCGTTGGGGTCGCGGCGCAGCAACGGCTCCAAGGGGGCGACGCCGGCCGTCGAGGCTTGCGACAGCAATTGCTCGGCGCTCTCGCGCACGTCGCCGTTCACCAGATCGCCGTGCGTCTGGTAGAGCCGCTGAACGAACAGCGTCGATCCGCGATTGGAGGCGAGCAGCTCCGAAGTCTCGAACAGGCGCGAATAGACGTTGCGACCGGCCTTCTTGATCATCTGATCGAGGTCGCTCATCATCACCGCGCCGTGATTGGTGCCCTCGAACAGGGTGCCGATTTCGTTGTTGACGCGTTCGAGAATCATCACCCGCAGACGCTCGGGCGACCAGTTCTCGCCCAGGAACGTCTCGAACTTCTGCAAATCGGCCTCGCGAATCGAGGCGGCGAGCGATTCGAGAATCGCGTGCTCGGTGATGTCGCCCTCCTTGGCCGCATTGCCGGAGGTCTGCCTTCTCTTGATGTCCTCGATCAACTTCTCGACGATGCCGGTGTAATCGCGTGCGGCTTCCTGGTCGGCCTTGCCGATCTGCGCCAGATCGTCCCACTCGCCCACCGCGCCGAGCGACTGGTTGGCGACAATCGATTTCAATATCGCCTGCTGTTGCTGCGTCGGCGGCGGCGCCAGCGACGCGAGAGCGCGGGTGGAGTCGGCGGGGGACGGCGTGTCGGCGGTTTGCGGCGTGCCCTGCGGCGCCGGGCCGTTGTTGTACCGGCGCGGCGCCGCCGGGGCGCGATAGCGGTAGGGCGCGGCCCCGCCGAGAAACCCGCCGATGATGCCGCCGAACGGGTTGCCCGCCAGCGCGACGGGTTGATCGAGGACGACGCCGGCGCTCAAGATCAACGCGCCGGCAATAAGGGAAACCGCGCCTCTGGCGATCCTTGACGATCCCGCCACCATGGAACTCTCCCGATGATGCGATCCTGCCCCCGCACCTTCAATATAGGCCACGCAACGGGCGCGTACAACGCCCGCCGCGTCGATCAGCGGCGCGGCCGGGTCTGGGATTGCGAGTTCTGCTGCGCCTGCGCCGCAGCGATTTGCTGCAGGATAAGGTCGGCGAAGGGAACTTTCGCCTTGCGCGCCGCGTCGAACGCCGCCGACAGCGTGCGGCGCAAGATGTCGTTGTCGGCGCAGCCCCACTCGCGTTCGAGACTGCGAAACTGCGGCTCCGTCGGCGATTCGGAGCGGCCCCAGTCCCAAACCCAGACGCGCTCGCGGAACGCGCCGCCGCAGAAGGGAACGCTGAGCATGCGGATCTTCACCTTGCGCGTCGCCGGATCGATCGCGCCGTAGAAGCGCTGCAGGCGATCGACTTCGTCGGGGTTGAGCAGGGCGCGATCGTTGACGTCGACCGCCTGCCCGTTGACGGCCATTTCCGCCAGGAGAATGCCCGCGCCGATCTCCCAGAACGGATTGCCGTCGCTCTTCGTCGGATCGGCCAGGGTGGACAGCTTGATGGCGAGAAAGGCGTATTTCATCGCCATCAGAGGATCTTTGGCCTGATCGAGTTCGCCGCCGCGATAGATCTCGGCGAGCATGTCGGCGGCGCGCGCCGAACCGTGGCTGAGCGCGCGGCTCAGCAAGTCCATCGCCTCGTTCGAGCCGTTCTCCGGCTTGACCAACATGCGGCCGGCCCTCAGCCGGCGCGCCAGCTCGATTTCGGCGTCTTCGTCGCCGCCGTGCGCCGCCAGCCGATAATAGCGTTCGGCGATCTCCGGCTGCGGGCTGGGCAGGCCCTGTCCGCGCTCCATCATGTAGGCTAAATTGAATTGGGCGGTCGAATTGTTCGCTTCCGCGGCGCGCCCCCACCACAGCAACGCTTGGCTATAGTCCAATTGAACGCTGCTGGGAACGAGGTCGCCGGTGGAATTCATGACCCTCGAGCCGCGGTAGTAGTACAAGCCGAGATAGACCTTGGCGTCGTCGGAGCCGGCGTCGGCGGCGCGCTCCGCCCATTCGACGGCGCGGCGCGGATTTTGCGCCACGCCTTGGCCCCAGAACAAGGCGTTGGCCGTCGCGAGCATCGCCGGCGCCGAGCCGCTTTCGGCCGCCTTGATCATCCAGCGGTAGCCTTCGGCGAGATCGCGCTGCAGGCCGAAGGAGCCGTCGCGGTATCGGCGCCCGAGTTCGTACATCGCCGGCGGAAACTCTTGATTGGCGGCCTTCAGCAACAGCGCGTTGGCTTGGTCCTGATCCTCCGGGGTCGCGTCGGCGTAATCGGCAAGTCTCGCCAGGTCGTAGAGCGCCGCGACGTAGCCGCGGTTGACGGCGTCGTTGTAGGCGGCGCGCGCCTCGGCGATCAGGGGCTTGCGCGTCGGGTCGTCGAGCCGCACCGCGTTGGCCGCCGCGAACTTGGCGCGGCCGAGATTGAACAGGAAGCGCGGAACGCGCGCGTTGCGCTGGATGGATGTCTCGCAGGCCGCGATCGCGGCGTCGAAATCGATCTTGCCGAGCGGCACGCCCGCGACTTCCGGCGGCCGCGCCGGGTCGCTGTCGGAGGCGGCGAGGCGGTCGCAATCGTCGATCGGCTTGGCGCCGGCGGCGATAGTCGGCGTCGCGACTTCAGACGAGCCGATCAGGCTGACGAGGGCGCGCCGCGCCAGCTCGGCGGTCGGGCAATCGTGGTAGCGCCGGCGATGCCGCTCCAGCGCCTCGCGCTCGGGCTGCTGGCTGATCTCGTCCCAGTCGACTTGCGCGCCGTCGCATTGCTGTTGGGTGTACGGGAACCGCTCCGCGCCGACCGAAACGACCAGGGCGAAATTGTCGTTGACGCCGAGATTCTCGAAATACTCGGGCTCCTGCTGGCGCCCGCCCGACAGAGCGAACGCGCGAACCATGCGGCTGACGCGCTGCCCCAGTTCGATCAGCGTCTGGCCCGGTCGTTGCAGCTCCGAGCGGACGACTTCGGTGAACAGGGAGTTGCGCCGATGATCGCTGAACCCGAAACTCTCGATCGCCGTCTCGCCGAAAGAGGCGGAGAAAACCACGATCGAGCCGTTGGTGAGGTCCTTGGTCGGCAACAAGCGGCTGCCCGACGTGGCGCTGCGCTTGATTTCCCGCTCGTCGGTGGTCGCTTGAATCAAAGAGCGGCAGGCGTCGAGCATGAAAATGGCGATCTTCGGCTTCTTGTCGGCGACCGAGGCCATCAGATCGGAGACGGAGACGCCGTTCTTGGCGATTTCGTCGGTTTCGTAGGCCCCCTCGAACGACGGCATCTTGAGGGCGATGATGTCGTCGCGCCGCCGATCGGCCTCGATCATCTGGTCGCGCGTGTAGGAATAGAGGCTCTTGATGTCGGTCGGCAGCAGGTAGTCGGTGTTGTTCGCCTCGACGCCGAGGCCGTGCCCGGAATAATAGACGAGGACGACGTCGCCCTCCTTCACGGTGGCGAGGAAGGCGGCGAACTTCTTGTCGAAATCCGCCTTGGTGCGCAATTCGGTGGCCAGAGTGATGTTCTTCTTGTCGAAGCCGACCTGTTCGAGGTCCGCGGCGATGTCGCCTGCGTCAGTGTCCGATCGCGTCAGGCTGGGGATGTTGTGATCGGAGTAGCGCTCCTCGCCGAGCACGAAGGCGCGCCGCGTCGGGCCGTTGCTGACCGCGGTTGCGCTCGCCGTCGGCGCCGGCGCCGGCGCGCCGTTCGCCGCGCCCGAGGCGAAGAGGCCGAGGCCGATCAGCGCGATGGCGGCGAGCCCCGAGGCGGCCCGCGCGATACGATTCGTCATTGGCTTCGTCATGTCGAACCCCATGTCGTTCGCGGTCACGCCCGTTCACGGCGCGAGCGGCCTGGCCACGCGAAAGCCGATCTTTTCCGACCCCTCGTCGACGGTTTCCCAGGATCGCGCCGCCGCGCGCAGGTCCACCGGCCGGTCGGCCCACGAGCCGCCGCGCGTCGCGCGCCCCGAGCAATCGCCCGAAGTCGCCGGCGCGCCGTTCGACGGCGCGGAGGCCGGCGTCGCGCTCCAGCAGTCCTGCGTCCATTGCCGCACATTGCCGAGTATGTTGTAAAGCCCAAACGGGTTCGGCGGGCCGCTGTCGACGGGCGCCGTCTTGAGCGGCGGGGCGGACTTCGGGCTGCCCTGATACGAATATCGCGAGTCGTAGACCGCGAGTTCCGGCGTGATCGCCCCGAACCAGAACGGCTGGTAGGGACACTTGAGGCTCGTGCAGCCGCGCGCCGCGTACTCCCATTCGGCCTCGCTGAGCAGGCGGTAGGGCTGCCCGGTCTTGTGCGCGAGCCAATCGACATAGGCCTCGGCGTCTTTCCAGGTGGCGAAAATCGCCGGCCGGCGACCGCGGCCGAAGTCGAGATCGCCCAGGCGCCTGTGGCCGCAGGCGCCCTCGGCGAAGCAGGCGTCCCACTCGTCGAAGGTCACGTCGTAGCGCCCGATCGCCAACGGCTTGGCGACGCCGACCTCGTGCGGCGTCATTTCGTTGGTCTGTCGCCCCGGCTCGCCGAGCGGCGATCCCAGCATCGCCTTGCCGGCGGGCACGACGACCATTTCCGGGCACTGATCGCATTCCCTAAAGACCTCGCCGCCCGGATCGTTGGCCGCGATCGCCGGCGGCGGACCGACGGCGACGGCCGCCGCCGGCTTGGCGGCGGCGGGGGTCGCGCTGGCGGCGGGGGCCGGCGCCGGCGTTTCGACCGGCGCCGGCGTTTCGACCAGAGTCGGCGTGGCGGCGACCGACGGCGTCGGCGTTGCGGCCGGCGTCGGCGCGGCGACGATGGTCGGCGCTGGTGACGGCGTCGCGACGACGCTCGGCGCGGCGACGATTGTCGCGGAGACGGTCGTCGAGGCGCCGACCGACGGCGCCGGCGAGGGCGAACTCGCGGCGGCGGTCGGCGAGCGGGCGGGCGCGGGGACCGGCACGGGGCGCAACGCGAACCAAGCGATCGCGCCGACGAGCGCGAGCGCGACGACCGCGCCGACGCCGTAGGCGACGAGGTTCGGCGGTTTCGGCGGCGGCGCAGGCGTCGGGATCGGCACGGCGCGCTCGCTCGCCGGCAGCGCAAGGATCGCGGCGAGGCGTTCGCTGAGCTTGGCGACGCCCGCCTCCCAATCGGGAAAAATGTCGATCCAGTTGCGCGTCGCCAGTTCGTAGCGGAACGCCTTGCTCGGCGTCGCGTCCTCGATGCGCACCGGCACGACCGTGATGCGGCGCTGGCTGGCGATCGCGACTTCCTTCTTGATTTCGTCGGAATCGTTGGCGGCGCCGGAGAACACCAGCACCATGGCGCCGGTCCGCTCGATCGCGTCGACGATCGAATCGCCGTAATTGTCGCCGGCGGCGATGTCGCGCTCGGAAATCCAGCAGGCGATTCCGCGCGCCTCCAACGCGTCGACCAGCGCGCGCACCGCTTTGAGATCGCGCGAGGAATGACTGACGAATACCGGCGTCGCCATGAAGTCGTAGCCCCCGGCGCGCCGCGAGCTCAGGCGCGCTCAGCCCCGACTTCACTAGCCGAAACGCGGGTGACGCGCAAACTCCCACTGCGTGCGGGGAATATCCAGAATTTCGGACCGCGTGGACCGCGCTCGCCGGAGAGAGCGTCAGCGGCTCGCGCGCAGGTCAGGCCGCGGCGATGATCGTATGCAAGTCAGTGAACAGCAGCCGACAACATGGGCAGCGGGCGCAAACTTTCGTCGCGTCGATCATACTCAGCAACGCGTTGACATGCTTGATCTTGTGGTACGCGCCCTTAGTCGTATCCCTGGTTGCGCGCTCCAGAGAGTTGGCCACGTCCTGCTTCTGGACCGTTTCAAGGTTTTTCGTCGTTGGAAGCCAACCTATGTGAAAATTCTGGCCGTAGAATTCCGCCAACGCTTCTGGATCAGCGACGATCCAGGCTTCCATGGCCTGCGTCATGAGGTGGACGACTGCCTCTGCTACGCCCGTGAAGGACCAACCGTCACGTCGATGCAAGTGTTCTGTGCGCGTGGAGGCGACCGGTCCTTCGGCGTCCACGAGCAACACGCGGATAGAATAATCGAGATCTTTGTCCGTATTGACGAAACCCTCATAGGCCTGCTGGCGACCGCCGCAAGCGACCAACTTCCAGCGTAGCGTTTTCAAACGAGCGGCGTCTTTTATTTCGCCGAGGAAAGCATCCATGCCTCGCCTCAGCTCTGCTCGGCTTTCCTTTCCATCCCCTCCCCCCTCCAAATAGATCGCAATGCCACTCATGTATTAGCTCCAAGTTCTCCCATCCGCCACAAATCGCCAAGGCGGTACCGCTCGAGCCAATATGCGAGTCTCTCAGGATCGAGTCTGCTCAGCATCGTCCCAGCGCCGAACCGTTCGCAAGCTATTACCGTATCGGGATCGCCGCTGAGCGCGGAGATAAGGGAATCGGAGTGTGTGGTGACAATGATTTGCATGCGCTTTGCCGATTCGGTGAGAAGTTCGCCGAGCAGCGCGACCGCATCCGGGTGGAGGCCTAATTCGGGTTCCTCAATGCACACGAGGGGGGGCGGATTGGGCGCGAGCAAAGTTGCCAGCAATGCTACGAAACGGATTGTTCCATCCGATAGACGCGTCGCCGGGATGGGTGCGCTAAAGCCGCCCTCGTGCAGAAAGAATTGAACCGTTCCTCCTGACACGCGAGTTGTTAGCCGTTCGAAGCGCGGGATGAACCTTTTCAAGTATTGATCGAATACTCGTCCTTCGCTATGCGCGATCTGGTTGACAACGAGCGCGAGATTGCGAGCGTCCGGCAACAGGTAGTCGTCCGGCAAGTTCGCTTGCTGTGGTTGCCGCAGGGCCGCGTATCGCCCGAACGTCCACTCCCGGAACGTCTGAATTTGTGCGAATCTTTGGCCGACCCAGGTTACGACCGGATATCGGTCTGGATCGCGCCGCTGTGCCAGCACAGACTGATCTGGCAACAAATCATCCCGCTTGAGCGCGAATTGTTTATGTTTACCTTGATCTGCAAGAATGTTTATTACTGGACGACCGCGCTGGAACCGATAATAGAAATATACATCGTCTTTTCCTCCGATTGCATTACGCTCTTCAATCGCCTCGTCGATGACTTCAACTCGAGATTGGACGGATGTGAACTCAAGGCGATATCGGATAGGTCGCTGTGCTGCGGGCGAACCCTCCAGTATCGCTTCGATCGTTGCGGGCGACGGGGGCGAGCGCCCCTTCCACAACCACTCTGATGCGCCGCCTCCATCGCGAACCGCGCCGGCGAAGTCGACGGGCGCCGCCTTCAGAAGTTCGACCGCTTCAATGAGATTGGACTTTCCCGAGCCGTTTGGTCCGATGAGGACATTTAGCGGCTGAAGCGCAAAGGAGGGCGAGCTGGGAGCAAATGACAGCAGGCCGTCCAATCGTAGTTCGCTTATCGCCCGCATGAAGCTTCCCTTCAATTCCTCCACACGCGTTGCCGAATCAACAGGAGTGACGCGCGCCTGCCACCCCCTTACGAGTCCATCATTTCCCGCTTCAAATTTGATACACCTGCCTCACATCCCGCCGAGGTAATCCGCCACCGCGAAGATGTCCTTGTCGCCGCGGCCGCACAGGTTCATCACCATCAGATGATCGCGCGGGCGCTTGGGCGCGAGTTCGATCACCCTGGCGAGCGCGTGGGCGGGCTCCAGGGCGGGGATGATGCCCTCGAGCAGCGAGCACAACTGGAAGGCGGCGAGCGCTTCCTTGTCGGTGGCCGAGAGGTAGGTCACGCGGCCCGATTCCTTCAGCCAGGCGTGTTCGGGGCCGATGCCGGGATAATCGAGGCCGGCGGAGATCGAATGGCCTTCGTTGATCTGGCCGTCGTCGTTCATCAGGAGATAGGTGCGGTTGCCGTGCAGCACGCCGGGGCGCCCGCCCGACAGCGAGGCGGCGTGGCCGTCGGGCACGTCGAGGCCGAGGCCCGCCGCCTCGACGCCGAAGATCTCGACGCTCGGCTCGTCGAGGAAGGGATGGAACAGGCCGATGGCGTTGGAGCCGCCGCCGATGCAGGCGACGAGGCTGTCGGGCAGGCGCCCCTCCGCCTTCTGCATCTGGACGCGCGTCTCGTTGCCGATCACGCATTGGAAGTCGCGCACCATCGCCGGGTAGGGATGCGGCCCCGCCGCGGTGCCGATGCAATAGAAGGTGTCGGCGACGTTGGTCACCCAGTCGCGCAGGGCCTCGTTCATCGCGTCCTTCAGGGTGCGCGCGCCCGCCTGCACGGGCCTGACCTCGGCGCCGAGCATCTTCATGCGGAAGACGTTCGGCTTCTGCCGCTCGACGTCGACCGCGCCCATGTAGACGATGCATTCCAGGCCGAAGCGCGCGCAGGCGGTGGCGGTGGCGACGCCGTGCTGGCCGGCGCCCGTCTCGGCGATGATGCGCTTCTTGCCCATGCGCCGCGCCAAGAGAATCTGGCCGAGCACGTTGTTGATCTTGTGCGCGCCGGTGTGGTTGAGCTCGTCGCGCTTGAAATAGACCTTGGCGCCGCCGAGCTTCTCGGTCAGCCGCTCGGCGAAATAGAGCGGGCTCGG
>JBEKLU010000011.1:0-67200 GCA_050010035.1 Roseiarcus sp. | reverse complement strand
TCTCGTCGAACGGGTTCATCGACATCTTCACGTTGGCCAGCTCGACGCCGGACCCGTCCGACTTGATCCGGATCTTCACGTTGTAGTCGACCACCCGTTTCACGGGCACGAGAATCTTCATGGCGACGAGAACCCTCTCCTGCCGTCTGGACAAGGACCGAGACGTTGCGGGCGCAACCCCTAATCGGCGGAATAGGCCAAGTCAACGCGCGCGAATCTGCCGGTTCTCTGGGCGATCGCGGCCCGATCGGCGCGCGCGATCGCAATGAAATTGCGGCCCCGCCATGCCGTCGCGATATGCGCGGGCGATCGAGACGGGCGGGCGAGCGGGCGAGCTCGACCCCGCGATGCGCGGAACAGCCTGGATTTCCAGGCGATTCCTGGGTCGGCGCCGCCGAAGCGCAAGCGGCTCGAATCCGCCGGTGAGCAAACGACCGCGCGCGGTTTGGCGATTGACATCTCGATCCTACTAATCGGAAGATGCCGTTCCAAGCGTTTGGCGCGCCTGACGCCGCGCGGTGGCGTCGGCCGGCGGAGTGCCAGGCGCAGGGTGTATCGGGGAGGGTATGGGCGATGAGCGAGCTGGATTATTGGCAGTCGAAACTGCAGGCCGGCGGAATTTCGCGCCGTGAATTCATGGGTCGCGCCGCCGCGCTCGGCGCTTCGACGGCGGTGATTTCGAGTCTGCTGGCGAGCGCCGACGCGATCGCCGCCGAAACGCCTCGCAACGGCGGAACGCTGCGATTGGGATTGGGCGGCGGCAGCACGACCGACAGCGTCGACATCACCTCCTACAACGACTCCGTGATGATCGACACCGCCCACGGCCTTTTCAACGGCCTCATCGAATGGGGCCAGGACGGCAAGCCGAAACCGGAGTTGGCCGAAAATTTCGAGCCGACCAACGGCGCCAAGGATTGGATTTTCAACCTCCGCAAAGGCATCACGTTCTCCAACGGCAAGGAATTCACCGCCGACGACGCCGTCTACTCCCTCAACCTGCACCGCGGCGCCAGCAAGTCGGGCGGCGCCGGCTCGATGAAGCCGATCACCGATGTCAAGAAGCTCGACAAATACCAGATCCAGATTTCGCTGGGCGCGCCCGACGCCGACATGCCCTACGTCCTGACCGATTATCACGTCTTGATGGTGCCGGACGAATTCAAAGACTGGGCCAAGCCAGTCGGAACCGGCGCGTTCGAGCTGGAAAAATTCGATCCCGGCGTGCGCATCTCGCTCAAGAAGGTCCGCCCGTACTGGAAAGAAGGGCGGGGCCATCTCGACGCCGCGGAAGTCACGGTCATCAACGACAGCTCTGCGCGCATCAACGCGCTGATCTCAGGCCAGATCGACGCCATCAACCGCGTCGACCACAAAGCCGTGGCGCTCCTCTCCAAGTCGCCCAAGCTCCAGATCGTGCGCGCCGCGGGCGGCTGGCATTCGGTGATGGCGATGGAAGTCGACAAGCCGCCCTACGACAACCCCGACATTCGCCTGGCGCTGAAATACGCCACCGATCGCGAGCAGATCCTCAAGGCGCTGTTCAGCGGCTACGGGACGCTCGGCAACGATCACCCGATCCCGCCGACCGACCCCTATTTCAACAGCGAACTGCCGCAGCGCAAGCATGATCCCGAGCGCGCCGCCTTCCACTTCAAGAAGGCGGGAATCGCCGATCCGAAGATCCTGCTGCAGGCCTCCGACGCGGCCTACAACGGCGCGGTCGACGAAGGCGCGCTGTTCCAGGCGAGCTGCGCGGCGTGCGGCATCAAGGTCGATCTCAAGAAGGAGCCGGCGGACGGCTTCTGGGACAACGTCTGGCTCAAAGGCGCCTTCGTCGAGAGCTATTGGGGCGGTCGCGCCGCCGCGACGCAGATGCTGTCGGTCGCCTTCGGCCGTGGGGCGCCGTGGAACGAAACGCATTGGAGCAACGACAAGTTCGAGAAGCTGCTCGCCGACGCGCGCAGCGAGACCGACGAGGCCAAGCGCAAGCCCTATATCTGGGAAATGCAGAAGATGCTGCACGACGACGGCGGCGCGATCATTCCCGTCTTCAAGGACTGGCTCGACGCCCACAACACCAATGTCGGAGGCCACACGCCGCACGGCGGCTTCGACATGGACAACGGCATGATCCTGGACAAGGCTTGGCTCAAGGCCTAATCGGCCGCCGCCGCGCCCGCTCTCGACCGGGGTGGGCGCGGATCGGGCGGCCGTGTCGCCCGCGCAGCGCAGGCGAGCGGGTTTCTCCAGAATTTTGACTTTCGGCTCGACGGAGACGCGAGAGGCGACGACTTTATCGAAGAACCGCGATCACAGCGAGCGAGGCGTATCCGAGCGAGCGCGGCCAAAGGGAGAGGACTGGCGCGGTGTTGAAGCTCGTGGCCCAGCGATTCGGCTTGGGCGTGCTGACGCTGTTCGGCGCGTCAGTGCTGATCTTCGCCGGCACGGAAATGATGCCCGGAGACCTCGCGTCGTCGATCCTGCAGAACAGCGCGACGCCGGAGAGCCTGGCGGCGCTGCGCCTGGAACTGGGCCTCGACCGGCCGGCGATGGTCCGCTTCGCCGAATGGCTGTTCGGCGCGCTGCGCGGCGATTTCGGCCATTCCCTCGCCAACGGCCGCGACGTGCTGACGGAGATCGCGCCGCGCTTCGCCAACACGATGTTCCTGGCCGCCTACGCGGCGATCGTCGCCGTGCCGCTGGCCGTCGGCCTTGGCGTGCTGGCGGCCATCCGGCAGGGCGGATGGTTCGACAGGCTGATCAATCTCGTCACGCTGATGACGATTTCCGTGCCTGAATTCTTCCTCGCCTACGTCCTGATCAAGTACGTCGCGGTGGACCTCGGGTGGTTTCCCTCGCTCGCCGACGTGACCCCCGACATGTCGTTCCTCGACCGCCTCTACTATGCGTTCCTGCCGATGCTGACGTTAGTGCTGGTGATCGTCGCGCACATGATGCGCATGACGCGCGCCTCGGTGCTGGCGGTGATGGCGAGCCCCTACATCGAAATGGCGACTTTGAAGGGGCTGACGAAATCGCGCATCGTGATCCGCCATGCCCTGCCGAACGCGCTCGCCCCGATCATCTCGGTGATCGCGCTGGACCTCGCCTATCTCATCGTCGGCGTCGTCGTCGTCGAAACCGTGTTCGTCTACCCCGGCCTCGGCCAGTTGATGGTGGACGAAACGTCGAAGCACGACGTGCCGGTCGTGCAGGCCTGCGGCTTGATCTTCGCCGCGACGTTCATCCTGTTCAACATGATCGCCGACGTTCTGGCCATTCTGTCCAACCCTCGGCTGAGGCAGCCGCGTTGAACGGGGGGCCTCGACGTCGATCGGCTTCGCACGGACCGCGGCTCGTCGCGAACGCGGCGCTCCGGGAGGCCGGCGTCGAAGGAGGCGTCGAAACGCGGTCGCGTCGGACCGCAGGGAACTGAGAGATGCGGTTGTTCGGTCACAAACTCAGCGTCTGGGCGCAGATCGGTCTGGCGATCGTCGCAATCAATCTGTTCGCCGCCCTGTTCGCGCCGCTCATTGCGCCGTACGGTCAGGCCGACATCGTCGGCGACGCCTACGCCGACCCCGACGTTTATCACTGGCTTGGGCTCGACAACCTGGGCCGCGACATCGTCAGCCGCCTGATCTTCGGCGCCCGTCTGTCGATCGGCCTTTCTCTCGTCATCACCATGCTCTCCTTCGCGATCGGGATCATCGCCGGTTTCGGCGCCGCGGTCGCCGGCGGCTGGGCCGATATGGCGCTCGCTCGCCTGGTCGACCTCTTGCTCTCGATGCCGACGTTCATTTTCGCCATGGTCATCTTGTCGGTGGCCGGAAGCTCGTTCCCCGCGCTCATCTTCACCATCGCCATCCTCGATTCGCCCAAGGTCTTCCGCCTTGCGCGCTCGGTGGCGATGAACCTCGTCAGTCTCGAATTCGTCGAAGCGGCGCGCCTGCGCGGCGAGGGCTGGTGGTGGATCGTCACGCGCGAAATCCTGCCCAACGCGGTTCCGCCGCTGACGGCGGAATTCGGCCTTCGCTTCTGCTTCACCTTCCTCTTCATCGCCACGCTCAGCTTCCTCGGCCTCGGCGTACAGCCGCCCGACGCGGACTGGGGCGGCATGGTCAAGGACTTGCGCGACATGATCAGCCTGGGAAGCGTGGTTCCGCTCTACCCCGCGGCCGCCATTGCGATCCTTTCGATCGGCGTGAATTTTGTCGTTGATTGGATGCTTTCGATCCATTCTCGCGGCCAGGGAGAAGGCGCATGAGCCCGCAGCCCCGGGACGACTCGATCGTTCTCGACATTCGCTCGATGCGCATCGCTGTTCGCACCGACGCGGGCGAAGGCCCCGTCCTGGTCGACGACGTTTCGCTGAGCCTGAGACGCGGCGAAGTGGTCGGGCTGATCGGCGAGTCGGGCGCGGGCAAGTCGACGATCGGCCTGGCCTCGATGGGCTATACGCGCCGCGACTGCTATATCGTCGGCGGCTCCATCGTATTCGGCGGCATGGACATCCGCGCCGTCAGCGCCGACAAGCGGCGCGCGTTGCGCGGGCCCAAGATCGCCTATATCGCGCAGAGCGCCGCGGCCTCGTTCAATCCGGCGCACACGCTGATGGAGCAGGTCTGCGAGGCGTCGATCCGCCACGGCGTGCTGACGCCGGCCGAGGCGCGCGCCGAGGCGGTCAGCCTGTTCCGGCAGCTCGACTTGCCGAGCCCCGAGACGATCGGGGCGCGCTATCCGCATCAAGTGTCGGGCGGACAATTGCAGCGCGTCATGGCGGCGATGGCGATGGTCGCCAAGCCCGACATTCTGATTTTCGACGAACCGACGACGGCGCTCGACGTAACGACGCAGGTCGAATGCCTGGCCGCGTTCCGCAAGCTCATCCGCGGGCACGGCACCGCCGCGCTGTACATCACCCACGACCTCGCCGTCGTCGCGCAGATCGCCGACCGGATCATGGTGCTCAGGCGCGGCAAGATGGTCGAACTCGGCGATTCCCGGCAGATTCTGCAGCAGCCGAAGGAGGAATACACGCGCCGCCTCGTCAGGGAGCGCGTCGCCGGCCACAAGTTCGTCGAGACGAGCGGCGTGGGCGAGACGCCGATTCTGGCGATCGACCACGTCAGCGCCAACTATCCGGGAAAGCCTGGGGTCATCGACGACGTCAGCCTCGAAGTGCGCAAGGGCGACACGGTCGCCGTGGTCGGCGAATCGGGTTCGGGCAAGTCGACCCTGGCGCGCGTCGTCATGGGGTTGCTGCCGCGCAGCGCCGGCGACGTGCGTTTCAACGGAACGAGCCTGCCGCCGCGGCTGAAGGATCGCACCAAGGATCAGCTGCGCCGGGTGCAGATGATCTATCAGATGCCCGACGTCGCGCTGAACCCGCAGCACACCTTGCTCGACACCATCGGCAGGCCCGTGGCGTTCTATTTCAACCGCTCGCGCGACGAAGTGCGCTCGCGCACTCTCGAATTGCTGCGCCAGATGGATTTGCCGGAATCCTATCTCACCCGCAAGACCAGCGAATTGTCGGGCGGGCAGAAGCAGCGCGTCTCGATCGCGCGGGCCCTGGCCGCCGAACCCGATCTGATCATTTGCGACGAAGTCACCTCCGCGCTCGATCAACTGGTCGGCGAGGAAATCCTGCGCCTTCTGAAGAAGCTCCAGGACGATCTGGGCGTCGCCTATCTCTTCATCACCCACGACCTCGGCACGGTGAAGCGCATCGCCAACAAGGTCGCGGTCATGCTGAGGGGCAGGCTCGTGGCGGGCGGCGAGACCGCGGCGGTCTTCGCGCCGCCCTACCATCCCTATACCGAGCTCCTTCTGTCCTCGGTGCCGGAGATGCGGCCGGACTGGCTCGACGAGGTTCTGGCCAAGCGAGCCACCGCGGCGGCGGCGACCGCGGCGCTGCTGCGCGCGCCTTGAGGCGGCGCCGTCGCCGGCTCGGCTGCCCGAAAGCCTCGCCGGGCCGCGCCCGCGCGGGCGCTCTTGCCGCGCAGCCAGGTCATTGGCTATACCGCTCACAGGCGACCGACTGAGCGCCGGCGCCCGCGTTGAGGGGGGCGAGGCGCGACATCGGGGCGCATCGACGTGCGGATGGGCGTGAAAATCATGCGTTTGGCGTGAAAAGACACTAAGGAATCTTTGATGCGCGCGCCGGGCGGACCGCGACTGTTGCTGCGACGGCTCCGGGAGGTCATGGCGGAGCCCGTCACCGCCCAGGCGCGCCTCGACCGCATCGTCGTTCTCATCGCCTCGAACATGGTCGCCGAGGTCTGCTCGCTCTATGTCGCGCGCGCCGATGGGCCGTTCGAGTTGTTCGCGACCGAAGGCCTCAATCGCGAGGCCGTGCATCTGACCACCATGCGTCCGGGCGAAGGCCTCGTCGGCTTGATCGCCGCGACGGCCGAACCGCTCGCCCTGTCGGACGCGCAAAGCCATCCCGCCTTTTCCTACAAGCCGGAGACCGGCGAGGAAATCTATCAGTCGTTCCTCGGCGTGCCCGTGCTGCGCGGCGGCGCGACGCTCGGCGTGCTGGTCGTGCAGAACCGCGCACGCCGCACCTATTCCGAAGAGGAAGTCGAGGCGCTGCAGACCACCGCGATGCTGCTGGCGGAGATGATCGCTTCGGGCGGATTGCAGGCCATCGCGGGTCAGGGCGCGGCGATCGCGGTGCGTCGGCCGGTCTCCCTGGTCGGCGCGCCGATCGCCGACGGCCTCGGCCTCGGCCATGCCGTCCTGCATCAGCCGCGCGTCGTGGTGTCCAAGATCGTCGCCGACGACGTCGCGCTCGAACTCGGTCGCCTGGAGATGGCGATCGACGCGATGCGCGCCTCGGTCGACGATCTCATCGATCGAAGCGACGACGGCGTCAGCGGCGAGCATCGCGAAGTGCTCGAGGCGTTCCGTATGATCGCTCACGATCGCGGCTGGCTGCGCCGGTTGCGCGAGGCGGTCGCCAGCGGGCTGACGGCCGAAGCGGCGGTCGAGCGCGTGCAAAACGACGCGCGCGCCAAGTTGCAGCGCCAAACCGACCCTTATTTGCGCGACCGTCTGCACGACTTGACCGACATCGCCAATCGGCTGCTGCATCAATTGGCCGGGCAGAGCCTCGTTCTGCTGCCCAGCGAACTGCCGGAAAACGCCATTCTGGTCGCGCGCTCGATGAGCCCGGCGGCGCTGCTCGACTACGACCGCGCGCGATTGCGCGGCGTGGTGCTGGAGGAAGCGGGCGCTTCGAGCCACATCGCCATCGTGGCGCGCGCGCTGGCGATCCCGGTGGTCAGCGACATCCCGAATATCTCCGAGATCGTCGAGCAGGGCGACGCGATCATCGTCGACGGCGTCACCGGCGAAGTGCAATTGCGCCCGCCGCCCGATCTCGAGGCTTCTTACGCCGAAAAGGCGCGCCTGCGCGCGCGCCGGCAGGACCAGTACCGCGCGCTGCGCGATCTGCCGGGCCTCACCCTGGACGGCGTCGAGATCGGCCTGCACATGAACGCCGGCCTGCTCATCGATTTGCCGCACCTGAGCGAGACCGGCGCCCGTTCGATCGGGCTGTTCCGCACCGAGTTGCAGTTCATGCTGGCGTCGCGCTTTCCGCGCCTGAGCGCGCAGGAAGCGCTCTATCGGTCCGTTCTCGACGCCGCGGGCGAGCGGTCCGTCACCTTTCGCACCCTCGATATCGGCGGCGACAAGGTGCTGCCTTACATGAAGGGGCTCGAGGAGGAGAATCCCGCGCTCGGATGGCGCGCGATCCGCATCGGGCTCGATCGTCCGGCGCTGCTGCGCACGCAGTTGCGCGCGATGCTGCGCGCCGCCGCGGGACGCGAACTGCGCGTGATGCTGCCGATGGTCTCGACGGTCGGCGAATTCGCCGCGGCGCGCGATCTCCTGCAAAAGGAAATCGCTTTCAGCGATCGGCGCGGGCGCGAACGACCGCGCAGCGTCGAGATCGGCGTGATGATCGAAGTGCCGGCGCTGCTCTGGCAGATCGACGAAATCGCCGTCGAAGCGGACTTCCTTTCCGTCGGCTCCAACGATCTCATGCAATATCTCTACGCCGCCGACCGCGACAACAAGCGCGTCGCCAGCCGCTTCGACCCGCTTTCGCCGGGATTCCTGCGGGCGCTGAAGGCGATCGCCGATGCGGGGGCGCGCCATGGCAAGCCGGTTACGCTGTGCGGCGAAATGGGGGGGCGCCCGCTCGAGGCGATGGCGCTGATCGCGCTCGGCTATCGCCATTTCTCCATGGCGGCGACCGCGATCGGCCCGATGAAGGCGATGGTCCTTTCGCTCGACGCGCAAGCCGCGACGCGAGGGTTGAACGCCATGCTGGCGGCGCCCGACCATCGCGAATCGCTGCGCGAGCCGTTGCAAGCGCTGGCCGATCGCCTGGCCGTTCGCCTCTAGCGGCCTCGCACCTCGTTCCCCATCGCCTTTCCCGCTCCTTCCCGAACCCCAGCCATGGCAGCCAACGACAATTTCGACATCATCCTGCGCCGCCACGATGAAATCGGCGCGCGCCTGACCGAGGGCGTGGCGGGAAGCGAATACGCCGCGCTGTCGCGCGAACTGGCCGAACTCGATCCGGTCGTCGGCGCGATCAAGGCTTGGCGCGCCAAGGATAGGGAACGCCGCGATCTCGCGACGATGCTCGACGACTCCACGCTCGATCCCGAGGTGCGTGAGATGGCGGTGGCGGAGCGCGAGCGCGTCGCCGAAGACGTCGAGGCGATGGCTCGGGCGATCCGCATCGCGCTGCTGCCCAAGGACGCGGCGGACGAGGGCAACGTCATCCTGGAGGTGCGCGCCGGCACGGGCGGCGACGAGGCGGCCCTGTTCGCCGGCGATCTCTTCCGCATGTACCTCAAGTACGCCGAATCCAAGGGCTGGAAGGTCGAGATTCTCTCGGCGAGCGAGGGAACCGCGGGCGGCTACAAGGAAATCGTCGCGGAAATCGCCGGGCGCGGCGCGTTCGCGCGGCTGAAGTTCGAGAGCGGCGTTCACCGCGTGCAGCGCGTGCCCGCGACGGAGACGCAAGGGCGCATCCACACCTCGGCCGCCACCGTCGCCGTTCTCCCCGAAGCGCAGGAAGTCGACTTCGTGATCAACGAAGCGGATTTGAAGATCGACACCATGCGTTCGAGCGGCGCCGGCGGACAGCACGTCAACAAGACGGAATCGGCGATCCGCATCACCCATTTGCCCACCGGCTTTGTCGTCGCCGTGCAGGAGGAACGCTCGCAACACCGCAACCGCGCCAAGGCGATGGCGGTTCTGCGCTCGCGCCTTCTCGATGCGCAGAACCAGCGGGCGAGTGACGAACGCGCGCAGGAGCGGCGCGCCCAGGTCGGCTCCGGCGATCGCTCGCAGCGCATCCGGACCTATAATTTTCCGCAGGGGCGCGTGACCGATCACCGCATCAATCTGACGCTCTACACGCTGGAGCGGGTGATGGCGGGCGAGGGACTCGACGAAATCATCGACGCGCTGACCGCCGAGCGTCAGGCGCAACTGCTCGCCGCGCAGGCGACGCGATGATCGTGCGCCTGCCGCCTTTCGCGCCGCGCCAAACGATCGGCCTGCTCGGCGGCTCCTTCAACCCGCCGCACGAAGGGCATCGGCTGATTTCTGAGCTGGCGCTGCGGCGGCTGCGCCTCGACCGCTTGTGGTGGCTGGCGACGCCGGGCAACCCGCTGAAGCTGTCGGCGGGTCTCGCCGAGATGCGCGCGCGCATCGAAGCGGCGCGGCGCCTGACGCGCGATCCGCGCATCGCCGTCACCGGATTCGAGGCCGAGATCGGGGCGCGCTACACCTACGAAACCATCGTTTGGCTCAAACGCCGGGCGCCGGGCGCGCATTTCGTCTGGATCATGGGCGCGGACAACTTGCGCCAATTTCACCTTTGGCGGCACTGGCGCATGATCGCCGACCTCGTGCCGATCCTGGTCGTCGACCGTCCGGGATCGACGTTGCGGGCGCTCGCCAGCCGCGCCGGCGTCGTTCTGGCGCGGCGCCGGCGACCGGAGCGCGACGCGGCGCTGTTCGCCCGCCTCGGCGCGCCGGCGTTCATGTTCCTGCACGGGCCGCGCTCCAGCCTTTCCTCGACGGCGCTGCGTCAGGCCGCTCGTCCGCGGCCGCGGACTGTCTTGAAAAATTAACACGCACGGATCATCTTTTGGCTATCGGCCCGGCGAATCGGCCGGCCGACCCGAAAGGACAGCGACACTGACCCTAACGTCCCAGACCTCCGCGGCGCCGCGCCGCCGCAAACCAGCCGTCCCCCGGACTCCGACAAGGGACGAACTCCTCCCCCGAACGATCCTCGCCAGCTTGGAGAATTCCAAAGCCGAGGATGTCGTCGCCATCGACCTCGAAGGCAAGACGACGCTCGCCGACATCATGATCATCGCCAGCGGGCGCTCGAACGTGCATGTCGGCGCGATCGCCGATCACGTGGCCAAGGCCTGCAAGGCGGCGGGCTATCCGGCGCCGCGGATCGAGGGAATCCCCAATTGCGATTGGGTTTTGCTCGATGTCGGCGACGCCATCGTCCACGTCTTCAAGCCCGACGTGCGTCAATTCTACAATCTCGAGAAGATGTGGAGCGCCGATCGCCCCGGCGAGACGCGTCCCGCGAGGCAGGGATAGCCCTGGGTGCGCCTGACGCTGATCGGCGTCGGCCGATTGAAGTCCGGCCCCGAACGGGAATTGTTCGATCGCTATTTCAAGCGGGCGGCCGATCTCGCGCGCTCGCAAGGGATTGCCGCGGTTGAACTGCGCGAGGTCGAGGAGGGCCGCGCGCGGCGCGCCGAGGATCGCCGGGCCGAGGAAGCGCGCGCCATTCTCGCCGCCGCCCCCAAGGGGGCTTGGCTGGCGCTGCTGGACGAACGTGGCGCGGCGATGACCAGCGCGCAATGGGCGGCCGAAATCGGCAAGGCGCGCGATGGAGCGGCGCCCGCTTACGCCGTCGTGATCGGCGGGCCGGACGGGCTCGATCCGGCCTTGCGCTCCGAGGCGCGCACGATCCTGAGCTTCGGCGCGATGACCTGGCCGCATCAATTGGTGCGCGCGATGGCGAGCGAGCAGCTCTACCGCGCGCTTTCCATTCTGGGCGGGCGCCCCTATCATCGCGGCTGATCACGTAGGATTCGGCCGGTTCACGGCAAACCAGCGTCGGCGATGGCGAACCGAAATCGAACGAACATCAAGGCGGCGGCGAGAGGGGCGCGCGCGCTGGCGCTCGCCGCCGCGCTTCTTTTCGCCGGCCCTTCCGCGCGCGCCGATCCCGACGGCGTCGGCGCGAAGATCGATGAGAAAGGCGCGCAAGAGCTCCGGTTGCGGGGCGTCGAAGACACGATGCGCGCGTCCGACGAGCAGCGCCGGCGCATCGAAGCCGATATCGAGACGTTTCGCGCCGACCGCGCGCGACTCAGCGCCGCCCTGATCGACACGACGGCGAAGGTGCAGGAGGCGGAACGGCAGATCGGAGCGGCCAACGAACGGCTCGCTGCGCTCAACGCCAACGCCGACGCCCTGAACCGGTCGCTCGAGAACCGGCGCGGCGTCATCGCCGACGTTCTGGCGGTGCTGCAGCGAATGGGGCGCAACCCGCCACCGGCGATCCTGGTTCGGCCGCAGGACATGGCCGAGGCGATCCGCGCCGCGACGCTTCTGAGCTCGACGGTCGGCGAACTCAAGAGCGAGACGGAAGCCCTGAGGAGAGATCTGGACCAACTGGCGGGCCTTCGCGCCTCGATCGGCACGGAGCGCGACGCGCTCGCCAGGCGCTCGGCCGATCTGGCGCTCGACAAGACTCGCCTGACCGCGCTCATCGACGCGCGCCAGCAATCCTTGTCCGCCGCCGAGCAGGCGTTGGCGGCCCAGCGCGAGCGCGACGCGCAACTCGCCGACCAGGCGGCCAATCTCAAAGATTTGATCGGCCGCATGGAAAGCGAAATCGGCGCGACGAAGAGCGCCGACCAGGCGATCGCGGCCGACGTCGCCGCCAAAGCCGCCGCGGCGCGGGGGGCGGACCCCGCGCAACTGAAGCCGGCGATCGCCTTCGCCGACGCCAAAGGGTTCGTTTCCCTGCCCGTCGCCGGCGCCATTCTCAAGGCGTTCGGCTCGGCCGACGCGTTCGGCGGGTCGGAGAAGGGCGTGTCCGTCGCCGCGCCCGCCGGCGCGACGGTGTCCTCGCCGGCCGATGGTTCGGTGGTGTTTTCCGGACCGTATCGGTCCTATGGACAACTCTTGATCATCAACGCTGGAGGAGGATACTATATCGTGTTGGCCGGCATGGAACGAATCAACGTATCTGTCGGTCAGTTCGTGCTGGCCGGAGAGCCAGTCGCGGTCATGGGCGACGGATCGGCGAGAACGGCCGCGGCCGCGGCTATTGGCGCCACGCAGCCCGTTCTCTATATCGAATTGAGGAAAGACGGAGCGGCGATCGATCCGGGGCCGTGGTGGGCGAAGTCAGACATCGAAAAGGCGCGCGGATGATACGCAAGGTTTCCTATTTGGCGGTGGGGGTCGCAATCGGCGCCGTTTGCGCGGGGTGGGCTCCGCAGACGCTTTCCGCGTTCGGCCAGAGCGCCTTCGCCGCCGCGGCCGACACCTACCGCGAGCTCAACCTGTTCGGCGACGTCTTCGACAAGATCCGCAACGATTATGTCGAGAAGCCCGACGAATCGAAGCTGATCGAAGCGGCGATCAACGGGATGTTGAGTTCGCTCGATCCGCATTCGAGCTACATGGACGCCAAGGCCTACCGCGACATGCAGGTGCAGACCAAGGGCGAATTCGGCGGGCTGGGAATCGAAGTCACCGAGGAAGAGGGCTTGATCAAGGTCGTCAGCCCGATCGACGATACGCCCGCGGCCAAGGCCGGGATTCTCTCCGGCGACATCATCGCCGCGATCGACGACGTGCCGACGCAAGGGATGACGCTCGATCAGGCGGTCGACAAGATGCGCGGCTCGGTCAATTCGACCGTTCGGCTCAAGATCCTGCGCGGGCCGGCGAAGACGGCCAAGGAATTCAAGATCGTCCGCGACATCATCAAGGTTCAGTCGGTGCGCTCGCACGTCGAGGCCGGCGACATCGGCTACATCAGGATCACGCAATTCACCGAGCAGACCGCCGACGGCCTCAAGAGCGCGATGGAGAAATTGCGCACCGACATTCCCGCCGACGCGTTCAAGGGCTACATTGTGGACCTGCGCAACAATCCCGGCGGACTGCTCGATCAGTCGATCGACGTCGCGAACGCGTTCCTGGACAAGGGCGAGATCGTCTCGACGCGCGGGCGCAATCCGGACGACGCGCAACGATTCAACGCGCGGCCGGGCGGCGATCTCTCCGGCGGCAAGCCACTGGTGGTGCTCATCAACGGCGGCTCGGCCTCGGCCTCGGAGATCGTTTCGGGCGCCTTGCAGGACCACAAGCGCGCGACGCTGATCGGCACCCGCTCGTTCGGCAAGGGGTCGGTGCAGACCATCATGCCGCTCGGGCAGGACGGCGCCCTGAGATTGACGACGGCGCGCTATTACACGCCGTCCGGCCGCTCGATCCAGGCCAAGGGCATCGATCCCGACATCGAGATCCTGGAAGACGTGCCGCCCGATCTGAAGGGCAAGGACGACACCAAGGGGGAGGCCTCGCTCAAAGGCCATCTCACCAACGGCGCCGAGGAAAAGTCCGGCTCGCAGGCCTACGTGCCGACGGACCCGAAGGACGACAAGCAGTTGATCGCCGCCGTCGATCTGCTGCACGGCGTCAAGCGCGCCGATATCGTTCCAGCGAAGGCCGACGCGGCCGGCGCGTCGCCGGCGCCGACGCCGGCGCCGTCCGACGCTCCCAAGGACGCTCCGGCGCCGGCCAAGCCGGACGCCGCCGCGCCGAACTGATCGCGAACGAGGAACCGCCGGATGGCGCGCGGCATTTCTTACTTGGCGTTGGGCGTCGCTTTCGGCGCGGCGGTCGCTTCGTTCGCGCCGGGCGGCGCGACGCCGGCCGCGCCTTCGGGCGTCGATGAACTCGCGCTGTTTTCGCGAGTCTTCGACAAGGCCAGGGAATTTTACGTCGACAAACCGGACGACAACAAGATGGTCGTGGCGGCGATCAACGGCATGCTCGCCTCGCTGGACCCGCATTCGGCGTATCTCGACGCCAAGGCCTTGAACGACTTTCAAACGACGATGAAAGGCGAGGAGTTCGGCGGCCTTGGGCTCGAAGTCATGCAGGAGGGCGGGCTGGTGCGCGTGGTCAGCCCGATCGACGACACGCCCGCCGCCCGCGCCGGGATGATGTCGGGCGACATCATCACCCGCATCGACGATACGCCGGTAAAGGGCCTGACGCTGAAAGAAGCGGTCGACAAGATGCGCGGGCCGGCCAATACCTCGGTTCGTCTGGAAGTGAGCCGGGGCGCCGCCAAGGAGACCCGGGAATTCACCATCGTTCGTGAGATCATCAAGGTGCTGCCGGTGCGTTCGCGGCTCGAAAGCGGCGACATCGGCTATATCCGCATCACCCAGTTCAACCAGCAGACCTTCGACGGGCTGCAAACGGCGATCGCCAAGTTCCGCTTCGCTCCCGGCGCCGACAAGCTGAAGGGCTACATCCTCGATCTGCGCAACAATCCGGGCGGCTTGCTCACGCAGTCGATCGAGGTCGTCAACGCCTTCGTCGACCACGGCCAGATCGTGTCGACGCGCGGGCGCACCGTGGATCAGTTCCAGGAGTACGACGCCCGGGCCGGGGCCGATTTGTCGCAGGGCAAGCCCTTGGTGGTGCTGATCAACGGCGGGTCGGCCTCGGCCTCCGAAATCGTCTCGGGCGCCCTGCAGGACCTCGGGCGCGCCACCCTGATCGGCACGCGCTCGTTCGGCAAGGGCTCGGTCCAGACCGTGCTGTCGCTGGGCGAGAACGGCGCCTTGAAACTGACCACGGCGCGTTATTACACGCCGTCCGGCCGTTCGATCCAGGCCAAAGGCATCGAGCCGGACATCAAGATCAGGGAGAACGTTCCCGACGATCTGAAGGGCAAGGTCGACTCGAAGGGCGAGGCCTCGCTGGCCGGCCACCTGAAGAACGGCGACGACGAAAAGACCGGATCGGAGGCCTACGTCCCGCCCGACCCGGCCAACGACACGCAGTTGATCGCGGCGGTCGAGTTCCTGCACGGCCGCTCGCCGACGGCGAGCGCCAAGGAGCCGGCGCACAGCGACAATTAGACGGGGCGCGAGGCGCCGGCAGGCGGAACGCGATCCTCTCCTCCTGCCCCCGCCTACGCCAACGGCCGAAATCACCGACCGCCGTCATGGGCGCGACAACCCTCGCATGAAGTCCGGGGCGGCCATGACGGTGAGGCTCGCGCGTTGATTTCGATGGTGGGCGCACAAGGGCTCGAACCTTGGACCCGCTGATTAAGAGTCAGCTGCTCTACCAACTGAGCTATGCGCCCATCGAAACCGGCGGGGCCGAGCCCCGCGCGAGGCCCGGCATGTAGCAAAGGCGCGTCGGCGTGTCCAGACGGAATCGCGACGCGCCCGCCGCTCAGTTCTTCGCCTTGTCGACCAGCTTGTTCTTGCCGATCCACGGCATCATGGCGCGCAGCTTTTCGCCGACCGCCTCGATCTGATGCGCGTTGTGCTTAGCGCGCGTCGCCTTGAACGAGGTCTGGTTGACCTTGTTCTCCAGCATCCAGTCGCGGGTGAACTTGCCCGACTGGATGTCGGCGAGCACGCGCTTCATTTCCGCCTTGGTCTCGGGCGTGATGATGCGCGGCCCGGAGACGTACTCGCCGTATTCGGCGGTGTTGGAGATCGAGTAGTTCATGTTGGCGATGCCGCCCTCGTAGATCAGGTCGACGATCAGCTTCACCTCGTGCAGGCATTCGAAATAGGCCATCTCGGGGGCGTATCCCGCCTCGACCAGGGTCTCGAAGCCGGAGCGGATGAGCTCGACCAGGCCGCCGCACAGCACCACCTGCTCGCCGAACAGGTCGGTCTCACATTCCTCGCGGAAGGTGGTCTCGATGACGCCGGCGCGCCCGCCGCCGATCGCGGTGGCGTAGGAGAGGCCGAGATCGTGGGCGTTGCCGCTGGCGTCCTGATGGATCGCGATGAGGCAGGGCACGCCGCCGCCGCGCTTGTATTCGGAGCGCACGGTGTGGCCGGGCCCCTTGGGCGCCACCATCAGCACGTCGAGATCGGCGCGCGGCTCGATCAGATTGAAATGGACGTTGAGGCCGTGCGCGAACATCAGCGCCGCGCCCTTCTTCATGCTGGGCGCGAGCAGCTCGCGATAGATGTCGGCCTGCAACTCGTCGGGCGTCAGCATCATCACCACGTCGGCCCACTTGGCGGCGCTGGCGACGTCGAGCACCTCGATTCCCTCGGCCTCCGCCTTCTTCGCCGAGGGCGAGCCCGGCCGCAGCGCGACCGCGATCTCTTTCACCCCGCTGTCGCGCATGTTGAGGAGGTGCGCGTGGCCCTGGCTGCCGTACCCGACCACCGCGATCTTCTTGCCCTTGATGAGGTTGAGATCGGCGTCCCGATCGTAATAAACGCGCATGTGATGTCCTTCGCCGGCGTTTCCGCGCTGCTTCGTTGTGAAAGGGGACCGGCGCCAAGCCCGCCGAGCCGATCGTGGCTTTCTAGAGAAAGCGCTCGCGCCGATCAAGCGCCGCGCCCGCGCCGGCGAAACCGCCCCGCGTCCAGGCCGCTGGAGCCAATACCCGCATGGTCGCCGGCGACGCGGCGTAACACACCGCCCCCCTTTGACGGCGGAGGAAATTCCCCCTAGAATTCCGACGCGCCGAAAAAAGGCTAAAAAACCCCATGAAATAGATATCGGCGCAAGGAGGGAATGGCGATGTGGCGAATTGTCGCACTGTGTTGGGTGTTCACCGCGCCCGTCCTCGCGGGCGTTTTGATCGTCGCGGTCTTGATGACGCCGGCCCTTTCGGCGGATGCCGCGCTTTGGATCCCGATCGCCGCCGCGCTCGGCTTCGCCTACGGCGTTCCCTGCGCGATCTCAGCCGCGAAGTTTCTGGAAGGACCGGCGACCGACGACCCGGCCCTGCGCTGGGGCTGGGGCCTTTCCGCGCGAAATTGAGTTCCATCCGCGTCCGCCGCGATGGCTCCGGCGACGGACCGCCTTCGGCGCCGCGGGTCTCGGCGCGGGCCGAAACCGCCCGCTTTGACGCGCCCGACGCTCGGCGCGCGGCCCGCGCAATTCAGCCGCGCGGGCGATGCGGCGCATCGTCGCGCCGGCAGGAGCGTTCGCCGCTCCGCTCCTCACGGACGCCCGGTTTCCGCGACGCCGACCGCGCCTCTGTTCCGACCGCGCGACGCGGCGCCCCAGCATCGCCGTTTTTTTCATGTCGTGTCGTGCGCGACATCGCGCGGCTTGTGATCGCCGGCGATAGTCTTTACCTGGAGAGGGCGCGCTCGCGCCCGTCGCGCGAGCGCGGCCGAACCGGCGGAGATGCTTCGAACGATGCCGTTGAAAGCGACTTCGACAAATCGGCTGCGCGCCGCGGTTCTCATGTGCGCGCTGGCGCTCGGCGCCGGCTCGGCGGCGGCGGCGGCGCCGGCGCCGGCGCTGGTCGTCGACGTCGACAGCGGCCAGACGCTGTTCCAGCGCGACGCGACCGAGCCGTGGTTCCCCGCCTCGCTGACGAAGCTGATGACGACCTACGTCGCGTTGCAGGCGGTGCGCGACGGCCGTTTGACGCTCGACACGCCGCTGACGATGTCGGCGCGGGCGGCCAACATGCCGGCCTCGAAAATGGGCTTCCGCCCCGGCGTCGAGGTCACGCTCGACAACGCGTTGAAGATGCTGATGGTCAAGTCGCCCAACGACGTCGCGGTGATGATCGCGGAAAGCGTCTCCGGCTCGGTCGAGGCCTTCGCCGACGAGATGAACGCCACCGGTCGGCGCCTCGGCCTCAAGGAGTCGCATTTCGTCAATCCCAATGGCTTGCATAACCCGGCGCACGTGTCCTCGGCGCGCGACATGGCGATCATCGCGCGCGCGCTGCTCAAGGACTTTCCCGACCACGGCGATCTCTATGGCATCGGGGCGCTGCAGCTCGGTGACGAGATCATCCAGAACCACAATGGCTTGCTCGGCCGCTATCCGGGCGCCGACGGCATGAAGACGGGCTTCACCTGCCCCGCCGGGTTCAACGTCGTGGGTAGCGCGACGCAGGGCGGTCGACGACTGATCGTGGTCGTGCTCGGCTCGCCTTCGGCGCGCGAGCGCACGATCGAAGCGGCGCATCTGCTCGATCAAGGCTTCGCCCGATGGGGCGGCGGGGAGGGCGCGCTGGCGGATCTGCCGTCGTCGGACACGCTCACCGCGCCCGACATGCGGCCGGAAATTTGCTCGCGACGCAACCGCGCCGCGATCGCCGCCGCCGAGGAGGAAGACGCGCCGCCGACGGTGACGCGCGGGTTGGGCCGCAACGCAGTGGCGACCGCCCTCGCCGCTCCGAGCCCGACCATCACCGCCGCGACGGTCGCCGAGCCCGTTCACTTCGATCCGGTTCCGATTTTCATCGGCCCGAAGCCGGGCTGGATCGGCCCGGTCCTGGCCGCGCGCCCGCCCGAGAACGGGTCCGCGCCGCTCGCCAGCGCCTACGCCGCCGACAAGCCCGCGGTCGTCGAGGGCCCGGACGCCGCAAGCGCGCCGAAGGCGCTGCAAAGCGCGCTGCGCCCGGCCCGACTGCTCAAGAACGCCGCGTCCGCCCATCATGCGAAGCCCGACAAAGGACGCAAGGTCGGCGAGCTCGCCAAGACGACGGTCCCCGCCAAGGCCGCCAGCGCGGCGAAAAAGAAGGACGAGGGCGCGCTCGCCGCGCCGGCCCGCTAGCGCGGCCGCCTCCCGGTGTCACGAAGGCGTGAAAAATGCCTTAGTTTAGCCTGTTTATGGTCAAGCGGGCGCCGCAACGCACAGGCAAATTAGTGTCGAGCCGCGATGGTTCGGTTCGGCGCTTTGCTCGGTGTTTTTTGCCCCCCAGCCCCCGAGCGGCGAGTCGGACCGGAAAATTGCCACGCAGGCTAGCGGATCGGCGGGCCCCCTCCCAGCCGATCCGCTTTTTTTTTGCCTCGGCCGCTGCTGCGCCGGCGACTTGAAACCTCCCGTCTTTGCGGCGATATCAGCGCTGCCGGGCCGCCCGGCGCGAGGAGTCCTTTTCATGACGAGGCGAATTTGACCAGCGACGTCCCTTCCCAGGCGAGCGACCAAGCCAAGACGCAGAGCTTCGAGGCCGACGTTTCGCGGCTGCTGCACCTGATGGTCCATTCCGTCTATTCGGATCGCGACATTTTCGTCCGCGAGCTCGTCTCCAACGCCGCCGACGCGTGCGAGAAGCTGCGCTACGAAGCAATCGCCAGGCCCGAGTTGATCGAGGCTGGCGGACCGTTCGCCATCCAGATCGCCATCGATCCGCAGGCCAAGACGATTTGCTTCGGCGACAACGGCGTCGGCATGAGCCGCGAAGAGCTCGTCGAGGCGCTCGGCACCATCGCGCGCTCGGGCACGCGCGCCTTCCTCGACAGGCTCGCCGCGGCGGACGCCGACAAGGAGGCGGCCAATCTCATCGGCCAGTTCGGCATCGGTTTCTATTCGTCCTTCATGGTCGCCGACGAGGTCGTCGTCGAGACCCGGCGAGCGGGCGCGGACGAAGCTTGGCGCTGGTCCTCCGACGGCAAGGGCGCCTACACCATCGCGCCGCTGCCGCTCGATGGCGCGCCCGCCCGCGGCGCGCGCGTCATTCTCCATCTCAACGAGGCTTCGGCCGAGTACCTCGATTCCGCTCGCCTCGAGCGCATCGTGCGCGAGCATTCCGGCGCGGTCGCCGTGCCGATCGACCTCGTCGACAAGCCCGGCGCCGAGCCGCGCCGCGTCGCCGACGGCGCGGCGATCTGGGCCAAGCCGAAGGCGGAAATCGCCCTGGAAGAATACGCCGAGTTCTATCGCAGCCTCTCCGGGCAGTTCGACGAACCCGCCCTGACGGTGCATTGGCGCGCCGAGGGGCGGCACGAATACGCCGCGCTGGCGTTCATCCCCGGCTCGCGCCCGTTCGACCTCTTCGATCCCGCGCGCAAGAGCCGCAACAAGCTCTATGTCCGGCGCGTCCTCATCACCCAGGACGCCGACCTGCTGCCGGGCTGGCTGCGTTTCGTCAGGCTGGTCGTCGACTCCAACGATCTGCCGCTCAACGTCTCGCGCGAGATGATCCAGCAGAGCGCCGTGTTCGCCGCGATCCGCAAGGGCGTGACCAATCGGCTGGTGCAGGAGCTGACCAAGCTCGCCGAGGGCGACAAGGAGAAATTCGCCAAGATCTGGGAGTGCTTCGGCGCGGTGATCAAGGAGGGCCTCTACGAGGACCCGGAGCGGCGCGACGCGCTGTTCAAGCTCGCGCGCTTGACGACCTCGACGCATCCCGGCGGCGACCGCACGCTCGCCGACTATGTCGCGAACCTGCGGGAGAACCAGACCGCGATCTATTACCTCACCGGCGAGGACGCCAAGCGCCTCGCCGCCAGCCCGCAGCTCGAGGGGTTCCGCGCCCGCGACGTCGAGGTGCTGCTGCTCGCCGATCCCGTCGACGCGTTCTGGGTTTCGAGCGCGGCCGGGTTCGACGGCAAGCCGTTCAAGTCGGTCAGCCAGGGCGTCGCCGACATCAAGACGATCCCGCTCAAAGAGGGCGCGCCGCCGCCGCCCGAGACTTCGGCCGAGGTCGCGACCCTCATCGCCTTCTTCAAGCAGACGCTGGAGGGCGAGATCGCGGACGCGCGCGCCTCCGACCGCCTGACCGACAGCCTCGCCTGCCTGGTGGCGCCCGAATTCGGGCCCGACCGGCAGCTCGAGAAGATGCTCGCCGCGCACGGCCGCTTGAGCGAGCGCACGAGGCCGGCGCTCGAAGTGAACGCGGCCCATCCGCTGACGTTGGCGCTGGCGCGCCGCTTCGCCGCGGGAGCGGACAGGGCGCTCATCGAGGACGCCGCCTGGCTGATCTACGACGAGGCGCTGCTCGCCGAGGGCGAGACTTTGCGCGACGTCCCCGCCTTCGCCGTCCGTCTGCGCCGGGTGATGGAGAAGGCGCTGGGCTAGGGCGCGGGCGCCGCCGCCGCGGGCGGCCCACGGCCGTTCCACGCATCCATATTCGCGCTGGACTAGCGGGTCGGGGTCGCTCAATCTGGCCGCCGTGGATTTGGGCCGACATGGTCGTGACGGGGGAGACTATCGTGCGCGGAAAGTTTGCATTGTGCGCCTGTTTCGCGGGCGGGTTCCTCGCGCTCGGCGCCGGCGGCGCCGCTATGGCGGGAACCGTGATCGCCTTGGACGAGTCGGTCAACGGCGCCCCTCCTCAACCCCGGACGATAGTTCTGGACACGGATCGGTTGCGAATGACTTCCGCTCTGGCGGACGTCATCTTTCGCGGCGACCAGAACAAAGTGTGGATCCTGCGATCGAAAGACCACAGCTACATGGAACTGACGCCTGGCGACATGGGGCAGGCGGCGGCGCGAATGGACAAAGCGATGGCGCAGATGAAGCAGAAATTGGCTTCGATGCCCGAGGCGCAGCGCAAGCAGATCGAAGCCATGATGGCCGCACGCGGCATGGGTCAGGGCGCGCCGCGAACGGCGCCTCGAGTGAGCTACGAGAAAGCCGGCGATTCCCGCAGGGTGGGGGACTGGAACTGCGAGCCCTATCGAATCGTCTCGAACGGAAAGCTTTCGTCGGAAGTATGCATCGCAAGACTGTCGGACCTGGGCTTGAGCCGCGACGATCTGAAGGCTTTCGCCAGCTTCGGCGCCTTCATGGGGCAGATGAGTGCGGCGATGGGCTTCTTGCGCACGCCGATGATGACAGACGACTTCGATTCGATGACCAAAGCGATCGGCTTCGACGGATTTCCGGTGCAGACGTCGAGCACGTTCGCCGACGGCGGCCGCCAGGTCGTCGCCACGCTCAAATCCATCCAGCATCGAGATCCCCCCGAGGGCGTGTTCGACCTTCCTTCCGGCTACGCAAAACGCAACTTGGGGGCCATGGGACGGCCCGAGGCTCCCGAGTGACCCTGCTCCAAGCCGACAGCGCCGCGACGAAGCGCAACTCCTGCCGCTCGGGAACGAATCGACGGCGAACTCGCCGCGATCCGCGCGCAAGGAAACGCCGGATCGCCAAGACGCCGAGAGCGTCGCGCTTCGCCGCGCTGACGGGCTGACGACGTAAAATCGCCTGCCGCGGACTTCCTCGGGTCCGACGCGATCTTGATCCCCCGCCTCGGGTCGCGACGATCGCTCGCCGCAGGCGGAGCGCTCCCGGCGCGAACGGGTCGCCATCGCCTCGCGTAAGCCTTTTGGATTAGGTCCGCCGCAGTCGCGATCGCGGCGATCGCGCTCGCTCGGCGAGTCGCGTCACCCGAAGAGCCGACTGCCGCGACGCCGCGAGAAGGAGGATCATCGTTAGCCGAACCCACTCTCGATCCAGCTCCGATCCGCCCGCGAGGCAGGCGCGCCGACCCGCGCGCGTCCCGCGCGGCGTCCCGCATTTCATTCCCTCGCGACACGGGAGCGTCGTCATGAAGATGCTCTTTCCCTCGACCGACCGCAGCCCCGCCCTCGACCCCGTGGTCTTGCACGAAAGCGCGCGCCGGCAATTCTGGCTCTCGCTGGCTTTGCTGCTGGCGCTCGCCTTCGCGGCGCTCGGCCAAGTGCGGCCGGCCGGCGAAGCCTCGGCGACGGCCGGGTTTGTTCACAGCCGCGTCGTGACGCCGACCTTCGCGCCGCCGCCGGCCGCGCGCATGCCCCTGCCGTCGAGCGCGCGCGTTCGCATCGGATGAGGCGGGCGCGTCGACCAAAATGGCAAAATGCTCTAAGAAATAGGGAGGTCGTGCAGGCGAGCGGCCGGAGGCCGCGATGCGGATCGTTCCGGCGCGCGCGCCGGGAGAGAGCCGAGATGCCCCTGTATGTGATCCCGCTGCAATTTATCGCCGGAGCGCTGCTTGCGAACGGCGTGCCTCACTTCGTCCATGGCGTCAGCGGCCATCGCTTTCAGTCCCCGTTCGCCTCGCCGCCGGGGATCGGCGAATCTTCGGCGGTGGTCAACGTTCTGTGGGGCTTCGCCAATCTGGCGGTCGGCTTCGCCATTCTCGGGTTTTTCGCGCCCGGCGGGTCCGAAGCGGCGCTCGAGTGGGCCGCGGTCGGCCTCGGCGCGCTGGCGATGGCGGTGATGCTCGCCCGGCATTTCGGGCGGGTCCGATCGCCGAACCCTTAGCGCAATCGCGTGAGGCGGATGGGCGGCGATGCGACGGCGGCCCTACCGTCATCCCGCCGGCGCGGCCCCACTGCCTACGATGTCGGACGAGGCCGTCGCCGAACGCCATGGCGAGTCGCGACCGTCGCGGCGCAGCGCTCGTCGGCCGCGGTCGCTCGTCCGACGAGGAATAAAACTTGATTTCGTAACGTTTGCGTAAGATTCGTCGTCAGTGTTGCATTATCGCCACAAAATCGGCGCGAACGCCCCATCCCGTCCCTTAACCTCTTGATAAGGCGGACGTTAATTCCGCTGCGTCGGCCAATTTCTCGAACCGCGAGCAAACCTCCCCAACCCGCATACGACGTCCCCGCGGCCCATCGTTTGATGCGGCGCAAAGGTGCAAAATTGCAATGTCTTAGGCGGAATCCGCGGGTTCATTGGGCTCGGGCGCGCGTCGGAGCGGCCAAATCGAGTCGGCGAGGGGCGCAGCGGCTCGCAGGAGGCGCGGCGCCGGGTCGGCCGGGGCGCGACATAACACCGCATTGCGAGCCCTTCCGCCGGGACCTTACCGGTACTCCCACAACTGGTTTCCATTGAATCCGACGGCCATGGCGCGCGCTGGGCCCCGTCCGTCGGCGTGAGTGACGCGCATCGCCGCCAGCGCCTTTTTTGTGTCGATTCGAACACGTCGCGCTGAGCGCACAACGTGGTTTTGAAAGGGAGGATCCTGGGGTGGAAAAACTGCAACTCTGTTCGGCGCCGATGTCGCGGCGCACTCTCTTGCACGGCGTCGCTTGTGCCGTCGCCGTCGGCGCGACGGCGGAGCGCGCGCTGGCGGCCGGCAAGGCCTCGCAGAGCTCCGTCGCTTATCAGGACAGCCCGAAAGGCGGGCAGCGCTGCGACAATTGCTCGATGTTTCAGCCGCCGAACGCCTGCAAGACCGTCGACGGCGTCGTCAGCCCGTCCGGCTGGTGCAAGATTTACGTCAAGAAATGACGCCGGCCGCCGCGACGCGGATGGCGGCTCGAGGGGGGCGCGGGGGCCAACGGACCCCGGGGTCGAGTCATCGGCCAAGTCGAGGCTCTGCAGGTTGATCGGCGGGTCCAGCGACTGGACGAGTTCCAAGGTCGCGTATACTGGGCGGTAGGCGATCGTGGCTGGGATGGAATCGAGAAGGGGGCGGGGTATGAGCTGCAAAATTCGAAGAGCGCTGGATGCGCCGCTGATCCCGGCGGCCGATCGGGAGACGCCTCGGCGCACGGGGCGCGCAACCGAATCGTGCAAGAGATCGATCGCGCTCCTCGTGTCGGGCGTCGTTCTCGGGGCGCTGCTCGGCTTCGCCCAGCCGGTCGGCGCCGGAGAGCCCGCGTCCGCCGCGGACGATTACGCGACGCTGCGCGATTTCGCTCAGCCGAATGTCGGCGTCGCTGACGTGCGGACGGCGTCGGCGACCGACGATTATTCGGCGCTGCGCGACTTCGCGCAGTCGAAGGATGTCGCCGAGCCGCCGATGGTCGTCGCCGCGGCTACGGCGGCCCCGAAGGTCAAGAGCGCGCCGGCCGCCGCCGGGCCCGATTACGTGGGTTCGCAAGCCTGCATGAAGTGCCACTCCAACCAGGGCGGCACGTTCAGCAAGACGCTGATGGGCGATATCTTCCTGAAGAAGCCGCGCAACGCGATGGAGAAGGCGGGCTGCGAAGCCTGCCACGGGCCGGGGTCGCTGCACGTCAAGTCGGGCGGCGGAATGGACGGCGGGCAGCCGGGAGACATGATTTCCTTCCGCAAGGACTCGCCGCGGCCGGTCGAGGAGCGCAACGCGGTTTGCCTGGGCTGTCACGAGAAGGGCGACCGGACCTATTGGAGCGGCAGCGCGCACGAATCGCGCGGGCTCGCCTGCACCAATTGCCACCAGATCATGGAGAAGGTCTCGCCCGAGCACCAGCTCATCAAGGACACCGAGCTGGAGGTCTGCTTCGCGTGTCACAAGGAGAAGCGCGCCCAGGAAGCCAAGTCGACGCACATGCCGCTGATCGAAGGCAGGATGCAGTGCTCGAGCTGCCACAATCCGCACGGCAGCGCGACCGACAGCCTGCTGCGTGAGCCCTCGGTCAACGAGACCTGCTACAAATGCCACGCCGACAAGCGCGGGCCGTTCCTGTGGGAGCACGAGCCGGTTCGCGACAGTTGCGTCAACTGCCACCAGCCGCACGGCACCACCAACGAGTATCTGCTGAAGGTGCAGCGCCCGATGCTGTGCCGGCAGTGCCACGCCGGCGTCGGTCACGGCCAGCCCGGAAATCCGACAGCGGTGCAGGAGTTCAATCGGGCCTGCCAGAACTGCCATACGAAGATCCATGGTTCGAATTCGCCGGCAGGCGAGCTGTTCCAGAGATAACGGGCCAATCGGGGAAACCATCGGGCGACGGCCGGGACAAGTGAGGGAATTGTCCCGGCGGGTCGGAAAGTCGAGCAGGGGGCAGGGGGATATGAGAGCTTCACGCAAACTATGGCTGGCCGGCGCGGCGTTGGGCGCGCTGGTCGTGGCGGCCTCCGCGGCTCGGGCCGACGACCTGCCGATGTTGGCGTCGCCGGACGCCTACGGCGGCTGGACCTCCGACCACGGCTCGCTGGAGGCCGGCGGCCAGGTCTTCATCAACAAGCCGGGCACGTCGCCGTCGGACAATCTGGCCAAGTTCGAGGAATACGGCAACCAGACCGACCCGGTGTTCCTGCGCTCGCTCGACTTCGGCTTCGCCACCCGGGACGGCACGTTCACCGCCGAGGTGATGGGCAAGAACATTACGCAGAACGATCAGGCGCTGCGCGTCGATTTGGACCAGCCCGGTCAGCAGTACCTGACGCTCGGCTGGTACAAGAGCCCGCAACTGGTCAGCACAACCGCGCAGACCATTTTCAATGGGATGGGCACGAACAACCTGACGGTGCCCGACAGCGTGGTGACCAATCTCTATGCCGGGCTCTCAAACGGCGCGGGAAATATGTTTACCGCCGGTGGCGGCAATTCTGTTACCGATCCATTTGTTCCTCCCGGCGATGTCACTTACCCCGGCACGTCCACAAACCCCCCTACCAGCCTCAAAGTGCCCAAAGGTTGCTACCTCGGCATCGGTGTTCAGGGGACGTATAACGCCGCCACCAATCCCACGGGATGCGTCGCAGGCGTGCCCGCCGTCGCAACAACGATCGCCAACGCCGAGCACCCCGTCACTCTGGGCCTGCAGCGCGACCGCAAGGAGATCGACTATCGCTGGACGCCGACGGAAGACTGGGACGTCAAGGTCGAGTATTCGAACGAGCACCGCTGGGGCCTGCAGGAACAGGGCATGCTGTTCAGCTCCAGCACCTCGACGCCGATGGCGGCGGTGCCGGCGCCGGTCGACGACGTGACCCAGGACGCCTCGATCTCGGCCGAGTACAGCGGCTACTCGCCCTGGGGCATGCGCTGGAACGGCATGTTGAAATACGACCTGTCGCTCTACACCGACGCTTTTAATTCATTCGACGCGGAGAATCCGTTCGGCGGGCCCGGCAGCCCCTTGGGTTCGAGCGTGGTGGATTGCCCGGTGTCGAAGTCGACGACGACGCCCAGCTGCTACGGCCTCGGGCAGATGGGGATGCCGCCGAACAACGCCTCCAACAGCATCATGGCGATGACCGGCATCGATCTGCCCTGGTTCAAGAGCAGCCGCTACATGGGGACGTTCGAATACAACGCGATGACGCAGAACGAAGCGTTCATCCCCATGACGATCAATCCCAACGGCGGTTCGGCTTCATGGCCAACGACGAACACCTCGACGTTCGCGACTCTCCAGCCGATGCCGCGCAACAGCCTCGAGGGCCAGATCGACACGCTGTTGTTCAACAACGTGCTGACGACGCAGTTCACGTCCGATCTAAAAAACAAGCTGAGCTATCGCTACTTCTCCGACGACAACACCACGCCGGCGCTGACGCTGCAGAACTTCATTATCAACGATTCGCAAATCGCGATTGGCCCGACGGGTGTTGCTGGCGGCGTCGACGGCGGCTCCCTGGCCCCGCACACGACGCTGTTCTCCTCCTACGTCAAGCAGAACGCGGCCGACGAGCTGACCTGGGACCCGGTCAAGTGGGCCAATCTCGGCTTCAAGACGGCCTGGGAGCAGTACGACTACTCGCAATACGCCGCCAACCAGACCAACGAATACACGGAGAAGCTGTACGGCGACCTTACCCCGACGGACTGGCTGACGATCCGCGCCAGCGACTCGATCGCCTGGCGGCGCTACGACAATTACAATTGGCAATCTTACGTCGGAGATCAAATTGGCGCCCTTCCGGGGTGGTCGGCCGGGTCGGGGGCCAGTTCGCTTGCCGAAAACCCGCTGTTGGCGGACGTCAACATCGCCAACCGCAACCGCAACCTCGCGAACCTGTTCGTCGATATCTCCACGCCCTTCGGTCTGACGCTGACGCCGACCGCCAGCCTGCGGTGGGACGACTACCCGACCGATCCGAACCTCCTCGCGGCGGCGAACGCCGCCATCCCCGCGGGGGCGACGCCGGGCTCGTATCAGCTCGGCCTGAGGTCGGACCACAACTGGACGCTCGGACTCGAGGCGGACTACAAGCTCAATTCGGCGGTTACGCTGATGGGTTCCTACATGTATGAGCGAACCAATCAAACGCTCTTGGGGAACAGCAGCAATAGCTACTCAACCAGCACCGCCGGCAACACCGGCCTCGGGGACGTGTGGTTCAACAACATGGCGGAGAACGTCAACACCTGGACGGCCGCCGCCGACGTCACGCTGATCCCCGATCGGCTCAACCTGAAGCTGAGCGGCAGTTACGAAATCGCCAACGACAGTTGGGGCGTCGGCCCGGAACCGACGTGCACAGTGGCCCTCAGCAGCAGTTGCGGTGTGGCGAACGCCATCAATCCCGCCTACCCGCCTGAAAAGACCACGCTCTACCACGCCGACGCGACGCTCAGCTACAAGGTCGACCCCGCTATGCTCGCCCAGGTCGGCACCAAGGCGGAAGTCTTCCTGAAACTGCACTACATGTGGGAAGAGAGCAGCGTGACGAATTGGCAGAACGACGCGACCTCGGTCTACATGTATTCGACGCTCAATCCCAGCACGGTGTCTTTGAAGGACATGATCTTCCTCGCCGGGGATAATCCCAACTACAACACCCAGTTGCTCATGGCGAGCCTGGTGGTGAAGTGGTAAGCGCCGCCGCGCCGATGAGGCGGGGCAAACGGAACGCGAGCCGACCCGACCGATCCGCCCTCTCAGGCGTCGGTCGGGAGTGGGCGGCCAAGTGTGGAGACAGGCGATGAGGGGTGGATTTTTGATCGCTGCGGTCGCCGCGATCTCGTTGTCGGCGGTGGCGACGGCGTCGGCGGGGGTCGAGTTCGGGGCGCCGGATTTTCCCAATTATCTGTCGTATCCGGGCGCGCCCTCGTGCGACTGGACGACCAGCGCCTACATCCACGCCTGCCCGACCCCGGCGGCGATCGACGTCGCGCCGGCGCCGGCGGCCGTGCCGACGCACAAGCACAAGAAGAGCTGATCGCCCGAGGTCGACCGTTTCGTCGCCCGACGCCAAGCGCGCCTTGCGGACGGCGAAGGCCTAAATCGAAGGGGCGCGACCCCCTTCCCCCCTCGCGGGGGAAGGTGGCCCTCGCGTCAGCGAGGGCCGGATGAGGGGGGTCGAGCGTAAGCGAGACAGCTTCGAGCCCCATCCTCGCAAGCCGTCGCACTTCGTGCGACCCCCCTCATCCGTTACGCTTCGCGTGACACCTTCCCCCGCAAGGGGGGAAGGGCGCGCGCTGTTCAATCCGGCTAGAAATCCTCGCCCGCGGCTTCGCCCTTGGCCTCGTGGCGCAGGATCAGCGGCGCCTGGGCGAGCGCAAAGACGAGCGTCAACGGCAGGAAGCCGAAGGTCTTGAACTTCACCCAGGTGTCGAAAGTGCAATATTGCGCCCCGTTGTCGTTGCAATAGAAACGGACGCATTCGTTGAGGGCTGCGAGCGCGAGGAAGAAGAACGCCCAGCGCCAGGTGAGCTTGCGCCAGCCTTCCTCGGTGACGTGCAACGCGCTGTCGAATATGATCTTCAACAGCGGCTTCTTGATCGCGAGGCCGACGAAGAGCGCGCCGCCGAACAAGAGATAGAGCGCGGTCGGCTTCATCTGCAACAGCGTCTTGTCGTGGAAGAGAACGGTCAGGCCGCCAAATATCCCCACCATGACGGCCGTGACCAGCGGCATGGTCGGGATGCGTCCCAAAATGCGATAGGAGACGCTGAGAGTGAGCGCGACGCTCGCCATCAGAACGATCGTCGCCGGGATGTAGTCCCATATCTTGTACGTTATGAAAAACAGCGCGAGCGGGCCTAGCTCCAGCGCGAACTTCAGCCCGGGGCTGATCGCCTTGCGCGCCTGAGGCGCCGCGGCGGGCGTGTTCGTCATCGCAAGATGTCCTTCGTTCGCATCACCCCTCCTGCCGCTCGATCCCGGCGATCGCCTCGGCGAAATCGCGCGCGGCGAAGGGTTCGAGGTCGTCGACGCCTTCGCCGACGCCGATATAGTGCACCGGCAGGGCGAATTTCTCGGCGATGGCGACGAGAATGCCGCCGCGCGCGGTGCCGTCGAGTTTTGTCATGACGAGGCCCGTGACGTTCGCCGTGCGGCCGAAGATCTCCACTTGGCTCAGCGCGTTTTGCCCGACGGTGGCGTCGAGCGCCAGCAGCGTGGCGTGCGGCGCCTCCGGGTCGACCTTCTTCATCACGCGGATGATCTTCTCCAGCTCTCCCATCAGCTCGGCGCGGTTCTGCAGCCGCCCGGCGGTGTCCATCAGCAGCACGTCGGCGTTCGAAGCGCGCGCGCGCGTCAGGGCGTCGAAGGCGAGGCCCGCCGCGTCGGCGCCCTGCTCGCGCGCGACGATGTCGGCCCCGGCCCGCTCCGCCCAGATGCGCAATTGCTCGATCGCCGCGGCGCGGAACGTGTCGCCGGCCGCGAGCGTCACCTTCAGCCCCTCGCCGGCGAACTTCGCCGCGAGCTTGCCGATCGTCGTCGTCTTGCCCGAACCGTTGACGCCGACCACCAGGACGACGAAGGGCTTCTTCGACCGATCGACGACGAGCGGCCGCGCGACGGGCTCGAGAATGCGCTCGACTTCGGCGGCGAGGATCGCCTTCACTTCGTTAGGCTCGATCGACTTGTCGTAGCGCCCGCTCCCCACCGCCTCGCGGACGCGCGTCGCCGCGCCGAGGCCGAGATCGGCCTGGATGAGAATGTCCTCGAGGTCGTCGAGCGCGGCGGCGTCGAGCTTGCGCTTGGTGAAGATGTCCGTGACGCCGCGCGAGATCGCGGAGGACGAGCGCGACAGCCCGGCGGTGAGGCGCGTGAGCCAGCTTCGTCTGGGGGCGGCGGGCTCGCTCGGGCTAAGCGCCGGCGCGGCTTCGCCCCGCTTGAACAGGCGCCGCAGCAAGCCCGCTTTCGCCTTGTCCTCGCCGGTGTCGCTCAACCCCAGTCCTCTTCATCTTGCGCGCGCCCCGCGCCATGGCCTAGCTATGACCCCATGACGCCCGAAGAAACAAGAGCGCGGCTGCTCTATCGCGACGGCCTGATGCTCGTCCTCGACAAGCCGGCGGGCATCGCGGTGCATCGCGGCCCCAAAGGGGGCGCCAATCTCGAAGACGATTTCGACGCTCTGCGCTTCGGCCTGCCGCGCAAGCCGGCGCTCGCCCATCGCCTCGATCGCGACACCGCCGGCTGCCTGGTGCTCGGGCGCCATCACAAGGCCTTGGAGAAATTGGGGCTGCTGTTCAAGCAGGGCCGAATCGCCAAGACCTACTGGGCGATCGTCGCCGGCGGCCCCGAGACGCAAGAGGGCCTGATCGATCGGCCGCTCGGCCGGCTCGACGCCACGCGCGGCTGGTGGATGAAGGTCGACCCCGCCGGCCTGCCGGCGCAGACGCGTTGGCGCGTAAAGGGGCACGGGCGTTGGCGCGAGGCGCCGATCGCTTGGCTGGAGCTCGAGCCGCTGACCGGCCGCACCCATCAACTGCGGGTCCATTGCGCGGCCGAAGGCTGGCCGATCCTGGGCGATTCGATCTACGGCGCGCGCGCTGACATCGCCTTGCAACTGCTGGCGCGCCGGGTCGAGGCGCCGCTTTACAAGAACAAGCCGGCGATCGTGGTCGAAGCGCCGGCGCCCGCTCACATGCGCGAGACGCTCGCGGCCTGCGGCTTTTCCGGCGATCCGCCGCGCGAGCCGAGCCTCGTCGAGGAATGAAAGCCGCCTCAAGCCGCCTTGCGCGCGTCGGCCCCGCTGATGGTGGCGCGGACCGCTTCCGCCAGCGCCTTGGCCTCCTCGGAGATCTGTCCGGGCGCGAAGATGAGGCCCATGCGGGTCAACGGCAGGCTCGGCAGGCCGTCGTCGGCGCCGAGCACGCGCAACTCGTCGCCCGCCATGCCGATCGGCAGCGCCGTCGCCGCGAGGCCGGCGCGCACCACCGTGATGACGGCGGTGTAGTTCTTGGAGAAGAACAGGCCGTGCGTCGCGCCGGGCCGATCGCGCAGCGCGACTTCGGTGATTTTTCCCCACAGGCAGGTCGGACTGCCCAGCGCCAGCGGGATCGGCGCGCCCTCGGGCGGCTTGAAGCGCTTGGCGGCGACCCAGACCAGCGGCTCTTCGCGGATGAGCTCGAAGCCCTGCAGGCCTTCGTGGTCGGTCACCAGCGCGATTTCGATCGCGCCGGCGTGGACCTGCGCGGCGAGTTCGACCGAATTCTCGCAGACGACGGAGACCTCGACCAGCGGATGGCGGCGATTGAAGAGCGTGAGAATGTCGGCGAGAAAAGCCTCGGCGTAGTCGTCGGGAATGCCCAGCCGCACCGAACCCTTGAGGCCCTTGCGCGAAAGCGCGGCCATCGCCCCGGCTTCGACCTGCATCATGCGGCGCGCGAATTCGATCAGGCGCTCGCCTTCGCTGGTCAGCCTCGCCGCGCGTCCCTGTTTGACGAACAGCGCGCAGCCGAGCTGTTCCTCGAGCCGGCGGACGTGCATGGAAACCGCCGACTGGGTCTTGTTGACCCGCTCGCCGGCGCGGGTGAACGAGCCGGTGTCGACGATGGCGAGAAAGGAGCGGAGCTGGTCGGTGTCGAGCATGGCAATCGATCCCTATTAGTTATGGATTACTCTACAAACATTCGTTGGACCGATCAATAGGGAACCGGCATAGTGCGCTGCAACAACATAGATCGACCGTTCGACCGTTCGACGCGCAGCCCCTGGGCGGCGAACGGTAGGTTATTGCCCAATGGAGACCGCCATGCTCGACGTCTCGTCCGCCTCGCGGCGCCGCTCGGATTTCAGCGCTCTGCTCTGGCGCGCGCTCGGCTGGCCGGCGCGCGTCATGGAAGCAAGGCGCACGCTCGCCCAACTCGCCCAGATGTCCGACCGCGAGCTGAGCGACATCGGCCTGCTGAGGGCGGATCTGGCCGACTGCACCGCCCTGCCGCTCGACGACGACCCCAGCGAGAGGCTGGCGCGCGCGCGCGCCACCCGCGCCTGGTATGGCCATTCGCATCGCGATCTGGCGGCCTGAAGTCGCAGTCCGCGGCCCGTTTTTCGCCGTCCCGCGAAAGACTTTCAGAAATCCAAGGGCGCGGCGGGTATCCCCGACGCGCCAAATTTCCTATAGGGACGAGACCTTCGCGCTTTGTCGCCGACTGGGAGGTCTCGCCATGACTGCTTCCGCGCCCGTTTCCGGGGTCGAGATTCGCGCTGCCGCCGGTCCGCGCTTCGAGGAAATCCTCAGCCCGCCGGCGCTTCGCTTCCTGGCCGATCTGCATCGACGCTTCGACGCGCGCCGAAAGGAGCTGCTCGGCCTGCGCGCCGAGCGGCAGAAGCGCTTCGACGCCGGCGAAACGCCGGACTTCTTGCCCGCGACGCAGGACATCCGCCAAGGGGACTGGAAAGTCGCGCCGGTCCCGGCCGACCTGATCGACCGGCGCGTCGAGATCACCGGCCCGGTCGATCGCAAGATGATCGTCAACGCGCTCAATTCCGGCGCCAAGGTCTTCATGGCCGATTTCGAGGACGCGTCCTCGCCGGTTTTCGCCAATATGATCGAGGGTCAGGCCAACCTGAAAGACCGCTGGGCCGGCCGGATCGATTTCACCGATTCGGCCACCGGCAAGCGCTACGCGGTGACGGGCAAGCCCGCGCTGCTGATGGTGCGCCCGCGCGGCTGGCATCTCAACGAGCGCCACCTCCACGTCGACGGCGCGGAGAGTTCCGGCGCGCTGTTCGACTTCGGCCTCTATGTCTTCCACTGCGCCAAGACGCAGATGGCGCAAGGCGCGACGCCGGCGTTCTATCTGCCGAAACTGGAAAGCCGTCTCGAGGCGCGGCTGTGGAACGACGTCTTCGCCTTCGCCGAAGCCGCGCTGGGCGTCCCCGTGGGGACATTCAAGGCGACGGTGCTGATCGAGACCATCCCCGCCGCGTTCGAGATGGACGAAATCCTCTACGAGCTGCGCGAGCACATCGTCGGGCTGAACTGCGGGCGCTGGGACTACATCTTCTCCTTCATCAAGCGGCTCGGCAAGAATCCCGCCTTCCTCACCCCCGATCGCGCCGCGATGACGATGGGCAAGGCGTTCCTCGCCGCCTACTCGCTGCTGCTGATCAAGACCTGCCATCGCCGCGGCGCCTTCGCGATGGGCGGCATGGCGGCGCAGATCCCGATCAAGGGCGACCCGGTCGCCAACGAGGCCGCCTTCGCCAAGGTGCGCGCCGACAAGGAGCGCGAAGCCGCCAACGGCCACGACGGCACCTGGGTCGCCCACCCCGACCTCGTGCCGGTGGCGCGCGAAGTGTTCGACCGGCTGATGCCCGGCCCCAATCAGCTCGCCGTCGCGCGCGACGACGTGACGGTGACGCGCGAGGATATGCTGAAAGTTCACGACGGCGCGCGCACCGAAGCGGGCCTGCGCGAAAACATCCGCGTCGGCGTGCAATACATCGAAGCGTGGCTGCGCGGGCGCGGCGCGGTGCCGCTCTACAATCTCATGGAGGACGCCGCGACCGCGGAAATCTCGCGCGCGCAGGTCTGGCAGTGGCTGCATCTGAAGGCCGAGCTCGACGACGGGCGCGTCGTCACGCCCGATCTCTTCCGCGCTGCGCTCGCCGACGAAATGGCCAAGGTCCGCGCCGCCGTCGGGGCGGACGCCTTCGCGGGCGGCCGTTTCGCCGAGGCGATCGAACTCTTCGCGGGCATGTCGCTGAGCCCGAGTTTCGAGGAGTTCCTGACCCTGCCGGCCTATCGCTTGATCGACTGACGCCGGCCGCGCCGAGGCGCTACGCGCTCGCGCCCCGCCCGACCCCCTCGTAGCGGAAGCCGAGCGCGCTCATCGTTTCCTGGGAGTAGATGTTGCGCAGGTCGACCACCACCGGCTCGCGCAAGGCGGCCTTGACGCGCGCGAGGTCGAGGGCGCGAAAGGCGTCCCATTCGGTGATGACGACGAGCGCGTCGGCGCCCTCGAGGCAGGCGTAGGGGCCGCGGGCGAACTCGACGCCGGGCAGCAGCGCCTCGGCGGACTTGGCGCCCTCCGGGTCGAAGGCGACGATCCGCGCCCCCTGGGCTTGCAGGATCGGCACGATGACGAGGCTGGGGGCGTCGCGCATGTCGTCGGTGTTGGGCTTGTAGGTGAGGCCCAGCACGGCGATCGTCTTGCCCCGAACCGAGCCGCCGCACGCCTTGACGATCTTGTGCGCCATCGCGACCTTGCGCTTCTCGTTGACGTCGACCAGCGTTTCGACGAGGCGCATCGGCGAGCGGGCTTCGACGGCGAGCTTGGTCAGCGCCAAGGTGTCCTTGGGAAAGCACGAGCCGCCGAAGCCGGGACCGGGGTTGAGAAACCGGCGGCCGATGCGCTTGTCGAGGCCGATGCCGTTGGCCACGTCCAGCACGTCGCCGCCGACTTTTTCGCATAAGTCCGCGATCTCGTTGATGAAGGTGACCTTCATCGCGAGGAAGACGTTGGCGGCGTATTTGATCAGTTCCGCAGTGCGCCGGCTCGTATAGACGATCGGGCTGCCGTTGCGCTCGAGCGGCCGGTAGATTTCGCGCATGACCAGACGCGCCGCCTCGTCCTCGACGCCGACGACCACGCGATCGGGCTGCTTGAAATCGTCGATCGCGGCGCCCTCGCGCAGGAACTCCGGGTTGGAGACCACGGCGAAGCGATCCCTAGGGACGCGTTCGCCGATCAACCGCTCGACCTCGTCGCAGGTTCCGATCGGCGACGTCGACTTGGCGACGACGACGACGAAGGAACCGATCGCCTCGCCGATCTCGCGCGCCGCCTGAAAGACGTAGCGCATGTCCGCCGCGCCGTCGCCGGGAAGCGTCGGCGTGCCGACCGCGATGAAGACGGCCTGAGCGCCGCGCATGCCTTCGGCGATGTCGGTGGTGAAGGAGAGCCGGCCGGCCCGCTGGTTGGCGAGGACGAGCTCGCCGAGGCCGGGCTCGTAGATGGGGGCCTGCCCCTCGCGCAGGGCCGCGATCTTGGCGCCGTCCTTGTCGACGCAGACGACTTCGTGGCCGAAATCGGCGAAGCACGCGCCTGAGACCAGGCCGACGTAGCCTGCGCCGACCATGGCGATACGCATCGACGTTCGTCTCCTTTTGGGGTGACGCTCGCTTTCTAGCGATCGGTCGCGGGCAGAGCAATACGGCGCGGCAGGCGTCCACGCACGAATTCGACGAACCCGGCGGCGGCCGCGGCGCCGGCGAAGACGCGGGTCGGCACGATCGCCGGCGAGCCCGAGCGCGGCCAGAGATAGACCAGGCCGCCGGCGTCCTCGATTTCGAGGCAATCGGCGAAATTCCAGCGCGCCGGCGGCGCGGCGCCGGCGAGGCCGAGACCCGCCTCGTCGACGCTCAGGACGAGGGGCCCAGAGGCGCGCATCGCCTCGATTTCGGCGAGGCTGGCGCGCCGAGCCGCGACGAAGCGCCGCCGCGTCGTCAAGCGCTGGACCATGAAGGCGCCCGTCGCCAGCAACAGAGCGATCTCGCCGTGGCGGCGCGCGATCAGCCCGGTCAGCGCGAGAATCGCGGTGAAGCAAATCGCCAGGACGAAGGCGGCGAGCGGCGCGAAATGCGCCGACGTCAGCCGCCCCGCGAGCGCCCGCCGCAGGCCGGCGCGCGCCGCGGCGATGCGCGCCTCGTCCTTGCTGAGTTCGAAAGCGTAAGGCCCGAAGGCCGGCGCGGGGCGCGCGTCGTTCATGCTTCGCCGGGCGCGAGCGTCTGCAACGCGAGGGCGTGGACGCCGCGCGCGAATTCGTCGGCGAGCAGGGCGTGAACCATGCGATGGCGCTCCAGCCGGCCCTTGCCGGCGAAGGCTTCGCTCACGATATAGAGGCGGTAATGGGTTTCGCCGCCCTCTCGGGCGCCCGCATGGCCCTTGTGGCGATCCGATTCGTCGATGATATCGAGCCTCGTCGGGATGAGGCCCTGGGTCAATTTGGCGGCGATCCGCTCTTTCATGGTCATGGAAGTGGCTCCCTCGCGGTTGGCCGAGCGACTTGCCCCGACCCGCGCGACTTGTCAAAGACGAGCGTCGGCGTGGCGTTTTGGTCACGGGTCGTTATCGGCTTGGCGCCAAAATGCGGCGTTCCGCAACTCGACTCTTGCCGGCCGGCGAGTCGGCGCCTAAGGTTTCCCAATGGATCTCAATTCGCGACTGTTCGATCGGATACGGGTGAAGCCCACGCGCAAACCCGCCGAGCCGATCCCGGCCACCCCTTGCAGCTTTCCGGGCTGCAAGGCCGACGGCGTCTTCCGCGCGCCCAAAGGGCGCGACCGCGAGAACGAATATTTCTGTTTCTGCATCGACCATGTGCGGGAATATAATGCCACCTACGACTATTTCCGCGGGATGGACGACGAATCGCTCGCCAAGTTTCGTCAGGCGGAGACGATCGGCCACCGGCCGACGTGGAAAATGGGTCCGCGCGGCGGCGCGCAAGGCGCGCAGCACGTCGACGAGACCGTCTACGCGGAGGCGCGTTCGATGCGTCGGCGCGGCGCCCGGCGAACCGGCGACGCCGCGCAGGCGCCTCGCTACAACGCGCTCGCGCTGAAGGCGCTGTTCACGCTCGATCTCGACGCCAACGCGACCGAAATCACAATCAAGGCGCGCTATAAGGAGCTGGTCAAGCGGCATCACCCCGACGCCAACGGCGGCGACCGCTCGTGCGAAGACAAATTGCGCGAGATCATTCAGGCCTATAATTACCTGAGGGCGAACAAGCTGGTTTGAGAGCCGCCGGGACTCCCCCGCGCCGGAATTCGCGAAAACGCGAGGTCGCGACCGTCGTTTTGTCGGGGCGAGGTTACCTATATAGGATTGGCGCCCCGCCGCTCGTGCGACGGGGCATGGAGGAAAGATGAAAGCCGCGCATTCGCCGTCGCCGATCGAAACGCCGCCCGTCGCCGGAGCGCCGGACACGCGAATTTCCGTTCGAAAGGCCTTCAACATCGATTCGGACATGGAGGCGCCGGCCTATTCGGCCTTCGACGAGCATGTGCCGGATTTCGATCCCGATTATCTCTTCGACCGCGACACCACGCTGGCGATCCTGGCCGGATTCGCCTTCAACCGCCGCGTGATGATCACCGGCTATCACGGCACCGGCAAATCGACGCATATCGAACAGGTCGCCGCCCGGCTGAACTGGCCGCTGGTGCGCATCAATCTCGACAGCCACGTCTCGCGCATCGACCTCGTCGGCAAGGACGCGATCGTGCTGAAAGACGGCAAGCAGATCACCGAATTTCGCGACGGCATGCTGCCCTGGGCGCTGCAGAACAATATCGCCCTGTGCTTCGACGAATACGACGCCGGCCGCCCCGACGTGATGTTCGTGATCCAGCGCGTGCTCGAAGTCTCGGGCCGGCTGACCCTGCTCGATCAGCGCCGCGTCATCCGCCCGCACCCGGGGTTCCGGCTGTTCGCCACCGCCAACACCATCGGCCTCGGCGACACCTCGGGGCTCTATCACGGCACGCAGCAGATCAATCAGGGCCAGATGGACCGCTGGTCGATCGTGGCGACGCTCAACTATCTCCCGCACGACAAGGAAGTCGACATCGTGCTCGCCAAGGCGCCGCACTATCGCGGCGGCAAGGAGGGGCGCGACATCGTCAACAAGATGGTGCGCGTCGCCGATCTCACCCGCAACGCCTTCATCAACGGCGACCTGTCGACGGTGATGAGCCCGCGCACGGTCATCACCTGGGCGGAGAACGCCGAGATCTTCAAGGACATCGGCTTCGCCTTCCGCCTGACCTTCCTCAACAAGTGCGACGAACTCGAGCGCACCCTGGTCGCCGAGTTCTACCAGCGCTGCTTCGGCAAGGAATTGCCGGAAAGCGCGCTGAACGTGGCGCTGAGCTGAGCCGCCGGAACGCCGATGGCGCCGCGTCCAACGGCTCAACCGCCGCGAAATTGGAAGGGATCGAAAACACGTACGCCGAGGCCTTCGAAATCGGCGACGTTTCGTGTGACCACGGTGAAGTCGAAAACGCTCGCAGTCGCGGCGATCAGCGCGTCCTCATAGACCGCGTTCGGCCGACGGCGCATCAACCGAGCGTGCTGTCGAAACACCGCCGCGTCGGCCGGGACGACGGCAAAGGTTTGCTCGAGCCTGTCGGCCCAGGCCTCGATTTCGCGCGCCTTGGCGGTGTCGCGCTCGCGCGTGATTTCAACGCCGCGCTGGATTTCGCCGAGCGTCACCGCGCAAACGCGCAGACTAGCCTCCGACGCCGAATTCAGCCAAGCGACGAGGGCGCCGTGCGGGCGGACGCGACGCAGCTCCGAGACGACGTTGGTGTCGAGCAGGAACAAAGTCAAAATTCCGGCGGCGGGCGGCGCCGCACGCCGCTGCGGGGAGGCGGAACGAGGTCGTTGCTGCGCGCCTCGTCGGCCAGCAACAGGGCCTTCAGCCCAGGGCGCGCCTCTGCGGCGAGGCGACGCCACTCGGCGAACGGGAGCACGACGGCCGCTTCGACACCGCGTTTGGTGACGATCTGCGGGCCTTCGCGTTCGCAGGCGACCAGCAGCTCGCTGAAGCGCGCCTTCGCGTCTTGCACCGGCCAAGTTCTCATAAAGAGCGCTTTCACGAATGACTAGGTAGATGACTAGTCTATAGCGCGCCAACCGCTGCTTGTGAACCCCTTGTCGGGCGTCCTATAGAAGACGCTTCCCTTTCGGCGTCGCCCGGCCGCGACGCCTCACCAACGAGCCCGGCCCCAATGGCGACCGTCGACGTCAAGCCCACCAACCGCAAGCCCGCCGGCAAGGCGGAGGCGCCCAACGAGCCGTTCAAGCGCGCGCTCGCCTCGTGCACGCGCGCGATGGCCCGCCGTCCCGAGCTGGAGATCGCCTTCACCGCCGACAAGCCCGCCCTCGTCAGCGGCCCGGAGGGGACGCGGGCGCGCCTGCCCGAGCCGCCGCGCAAGCCCAATCCGCGCGAGGCGGCGATCCTGCGCGGCCTCGCCGATTCGATGGCGCTGCGCCTGGCCTGCCACAACGACGCGATCCACCGCCACCATGCGCCGCACAATCCGGCGGCGCGCGCCTTGTTCGACGCGGTCGAGCAGGCGCGCGTCGAGGCGATCGGCGCGCGGCGGATGCAGGGCGTCGCCGCGAATCTCACCGCGATGCTCGACGACCGCTACCATCGCAGCCCCTTCGCCGAAGCGCGCGATCGCGACGAGGCGCCGCTGGAGGACGCCGTCGCGATGCTGGTGCGCGAAAGGCTGACCGGCCTCGAGCCGCCGAGCGGCGCGGCGCGCCTGGTCGAACTCTGGCGCCCCTATGTGGAAGCCAAGGCGGGCGCAGAACTCGGCAAGCTCGGCGGCGCCATTCTCGACCAGCGCGCCTTCGCCAAGTCCGTGCATCGGCTGCTCGCCTCGCTCGACATGCCCAGCGAATCGGAGGCCGACGCGGACGAGAACGAGGAGGAGGCCGACGAGAACGCGCCGCCCGAGAACGCCGAGGAAGGCCAGGGCGAGGGCGAGGAGCAGGAGTCCAGCGACGCGATGGATCGGGAGACTTCGGACCAATCGGCCGAGGAGCTCGAGGAGGGCGCGATGGAGGCGGCGGACGCGCCTTCGGCCGAATTCCCCGACGAGTCCGAGGCCGGCGAGTCCGAAGAGGCGGCCGAGAATCGGCCGGCGCCCGCGTCGGGCGCCGATCGGCGCGGCAGCGAATACAAGGCCTATACGACGAAATTCGACGAAGTGGTCAACGCCGAGGATCTGTGCGAGCCCGAGGAATTGCAGCGTCTGCGCGACTATCTCGACAAGCAGTTGCAGAACCTCTCCAGCGTCGTTTCGCGCCTCGCCAACCGGTTGCAACGCCGGCTGATGGCGCAGCAGAACCGCTCCTGGGAGTTCGATCTCGAAGAGGGCATTCTCGACACGGCGCGCCTGCCGCGCGTCGTCATCGATTCGCAGCAGCCGCTCTCCTTCAAGCAGGAAAAGGACATGGACTTCCGCGACACCGTGGTGACGCTGCTGATCGACAATTCCGGCTCGATGCGCGGACGCCCGATCACGGTCGCGGCGACTTGCGCCGACATCCTGGCGCGCACGCTGGAGCGCTGCGGCGTCAAGGTCGAGATTCTCGGCTTCACCACCCGCGCCTGGAAGGGCGGCCAGTCGCGCGAGGCCTGGCTGCAGGCAGGCAAGCCGGCCAATCCCGGCCGGCTCAACGATTTGCGCCATCTCGTCTACAAGAGCGCCGACGCGCCGTGGCGGCGCGTGCGCAAGAACCTCGGCCTGATGATGCGCGAGGGCCTCTTGAAAGAGAACATCGACGGCGAGGCGCTCGACTGGGCGCACCAGCGCCTGCTCGGGCGCTCCGAACAGCGGCGCATCCTGATGATGATCTCCGACGGCGCGCCGGTCGACGATTCGACGCTTTCGGTCAATTCCGGCAATTACCTCGAGCGCCATCTGCGCCACGTGATCGAGGAGATCGAGACGCGCTCGCCGGTGGAGCTGATCGCCATCGGCATCGGCCACGACGTCACGCGCTACTATCGGCGCGCCGTCACCATCGTCGACGCCGAGGAGCTCGGCGGCGCGATGACCGAGAAGCTCGCCGAACTGTTCGACGAGAAGGCGGCGCCGCCGAAGACGGCGCGGCCGGCGCGGCCGAAGAAGAAGAAAGCGGCGTAAGGTCGAGCGACGCCGGCGTCCGCCTATTGCGTCGGCCGTTCGTCGGCGATGACCTTGCCGTCGTTGGGCAGCGCGCCGGGGGCGACGAATTGCACGGCGCCGCGCATCTTGGTGACGCTCTGCAGCGTCGCCGCGACATCTTGCGCGAGGTCCGAGCGCGGGTTCGACGCCTCGGCGACGAGGATCATCGCGTCCTGCTCGCCTTCGCGGCGGACGATCAGCCGCACCGCGCCGAGCTCGGGATGGCGCTTGCCGACTTCGACGACCTGCTGGGGATGGACGAACAGGCCTTTGATCTTCGCAGTCTGATCGGCGCGCCCCATCCAGCCCTTTATGCGCGCGCCTTCGGGCGGGCCCGGCAGAAAGGCCGAAAGATCGCCGGTGGCGAAGCGCAGCAGCGGATAATGGGCGCTGAGGCGCGTGACCACGACCTCGCCGACCTTGCCTTCGGCGACCGGATCGCCGCCGCCCGGCGTGACGATTTCGACGAGGACGGCGTCGCTGACCTTAAGGCCCGGCGCCGCGGCGCCGTCGGCGGCGTCGGTCTCGTAGGCGATCACGCCGAGTTCGGCGGTGGCGTAGGCCTGCCGCGTCTTGACGCCGCGCCGCTCCAGCTCGGCGCGTAGAGTCGCAGGCAGCGCCGCGCCGGAAACCAGCGCTTTGCGAATGCAGGAGACATCGAGGCCGGCCTCGCCCGCCTTGTCGAGCAGGATCTTGAGAAAATCGGGCGGGCCGCAATACGTCGTGGGCTCGAGGTGGGCGATCGCCTGCAACGTCTGCTCGGTGTTGCCGGGTCCGGCGGGGATCACCGCGCAGCCGAGCGCGTGCGCGCCGGTCTCCATGATGAACCCGCCCGGAGTGAGGTGGTAGGAGAAGCAGTTGACGACGATTTCGCCGGCCTCGAGCCCGGCGGCGGCGAGCGCCGGCGCCGCGCCCCAGACGTCGTCGCCGTAGTCCTGCGGCTCGAAGAGCGAACCGGGCGAAGCGAACAGCCGCTTGAAGCGGCCCGCCTCGATCGCCGCGAGTCCGCCGAAGGGCGGCGCCGCGCGCTGCCGAGCGGCCAGATCCGACTTGCGCAGCACGGGAACGCGCGCGAGATCGGCGCGGCTCAGCAGCGCGCCGATCTCGACGCCCTCGAGCTGGCGGCCGAGCGCCGGGCTCTGTGTCCGAAGGCCCGTCAGCGCCTCGCGCAGCGCGGCCATCCCAGCGGATTGGTCGGTCATCGTCTCGTTCTCCTAATCGCGAACGGCGCTGGCCAAAACCGTCATGCCAGCCACCGTTTGCGGCGTCGGTAGCTCTTGACGTTGCGGAAAGAGCGGCGGTCGGCGCCGCCGACGCCGAGGTAGAATTCGCGCACGTCCTCGTTGCCGCGCAGCGCGCTCGCTTCGCCGTCGAGGACGACGCGGCCGTTTTCCAGGATATAGCCGAATCCGGCGTAACGCAGCGCGATGTTGGTGTTCTGCTCGGCGAGCAGAAACGACACGTTCTCGCGCGCGTTGAGATCGCGTACGATCTCGAAAATCTCTTCGACCACCTGCGGCGCCAGGCCCATCGAGGGTTCGTCGAGCAGGATCAATTCGGGTTTCGACATCATCGCGCGGCCGATCGCGCACATCTGCTGTTCGCCGCCCGAGGTGTAGCCGGCCTGCGCCGAGCGGCGCTGCTTGAGGCGCGGGAAGTAGCCGTAGATCGTCTCGAGATCGCGCGCGATCGCCGCGCGTCCGTCGCGCCGCGTGAATGCGCCGGTCAGCAAATTCTCTTCGACCGTGAGATGGCCGAAGCAATGGCGCCCCTCCATCACCTGAATGGCGCCGCGCCGCACGAGTTCGTTGGGCGAGGACCGGTCGACCCGCTCGCCCTTGAAGCGGATCGCGCCCTTGGTGACCTCGCCGCGTTCGGCGCGCAGCAGGTTGGAGATCGCTTTCAGCGTGGTGGTCTTGCCGGCGCCGTTGGCGCCGAGCAAGGCGACGATGCCGCCTTTGGGCACGCTGAGCGAAACGCCCTTCAGCACGAGAACGACGCTGTTGTAGATGACCTCGATGTTGGCGACGTCGAGGATGGGGGCGGGGGCGTCGGCGGTCATTGGGCGGGGTTCGCGTTGAGAGAGAAACGTTTTCGCGAAGGCGGGAGCGGACCCTCACCCCGACCCTCTCCCGCATAGGGCGTCCGTAGGACGCCCGTCTTCGACGGGCTTTGCGGGAGAGGGGGGCGCCCCTTCTCCCGCGTGCGGGAGAAGGTGGCCGCGAAGCGGCCGGATGAGGGGTTGCTCGCTACTTGTTGTCGCACGGCTCGCTGCGCTTCGGCCAACCCGCGTTCTTCTCCGTATAAGTCGTGGCGGCTTCGTTCAGGAGCGGCTCGACCAGGGCGGTCGCCGGCGGGATGGGATCGCTGACCTTCACCCATTTCGCGCCGTCCCATTGCTGGACGAAAGTCGCGCTGTGGCTGTTGTGGTCGGCGCAGGTCAGCTTGAACGCCGCGGCGAAGCCCTCGAGGCCCAACACCTTGAAGCGGGCGGCGTCGAGATCGAGGTTTTCGAGCCCGCGACGCACGTCCTCGCCGGTGACGACCTTCTTGCCGGTGATCTTCTGCGCTTCGGCGATGGCCTCGGCGATCAGCACCGAATTATAGACGCCGCGGTCGTAGAGAACCTGACCGAATTCGCCGGCCGGGGTCTGGCTCTTGCCCGCGTCGATGACGAGTTTCTTGATGTCGCGCAGAGCCTGGAAGTCGGTCCCGGTGCCGTGCCAATTGAGCTCCTTGAAGCCCTTGGCGCCATCGCCGCCGGCGGCCGCGTCGCTGTCGTTCGGCCACCAGATCGAGATGAACTTGTCCATCGGGAAACCGGCCTGGACCGCTTCCTTGATCGCGGTGGGGTTCATCGCGCCCCAGCCGTACATCACCACGAAATCGGGCTTGTCGCGGCGGATGTCGAGCCATTGCGACGACTGGTTCTGCATGTTGGCGGGCGCGACGGGATAGAGTTTCAGGTTGAAGCCGACCTCTTTGGAGACCGACTGGAAGAACGGAATCGGCTCCCGGCCGTAACCGGCGTCGAAATAGAGATAGCCGATGGTCTTGCCCTTGAGGTTGTCGATCGATCCGTCGCCGACGTATTTGAGGATTTCCGACGCGCCGTCCCAATAGGTCGCCGGCGGATTGAAGATCCAGGGAAAGAGGTCGCCCCTGGCGGAGGCCGAAAGGCCGTAGGCCATCGACAGGATCGGGATCTTGTCGACCGACGCCTTGGGGATCAGCGACAACGTGATGCCGGTCGACCAGGGATTGACGAGCACCGGGTTCTTGGGCTTGACCGAATCATAGCATTCCAAGCCCTTCTTGGTGTCGTAGCTGGTCTCGCATTCCTCGATCGCGATCGTGACGCCGCCGATGCCGCCGTCGCGCGCGTTGAGCATGGCGAGGTAATCGTGCATGCCGTCGGCGATCGGCGTTCCCGAGCCGGCGAACGGCCCGGTGCGGTAGGTGAAGAGCGGAACGTAGATCGAATCGTCGGCGAGGGCGCTGGTGGCCGCTGGAGCGGCGAGCGCCAGCGCCAGGGCGCAGCCGAGTCCTTTCAGAGCGTATGCCTTCTTCATCACGTTTCCTCCTGACAAAACGATCGCTGTATCGCTCGCGCTAATAGGGGAACGGCCAGACGCGGAGCTTTTGCTTGGCCGTCCGCCAGAGCCGGGCGAGACCGTGCGGCTCGACGATTAGGAATATGACGATCAAAGCGCCAGTGACGATGAAGGTCAAATGATCGATCGTCGCAGAGGCGATGTCGAGGCCGAAGGTCGCCGGCAGGGAGCGCAGGACGATGGGCAGCAGATGGATGATCGTCGCGCCGAAGAACGCCCCGACGATCGAGCCCAGGCCGCCGATCACCACCATGAACAAGAGTTGGAACGACAGGTCGATATTGAACGCCTCCGCTTCGGCCGCGCCCTGCCAGAGAAAGACCATCATCGCGCCGGCGACGCCGATATAGAAGGAAGACACCGCGAACGCCAGCAACTTGGCGCGCAACAGCCGAATGCCGATCAGTTCGGCGGCGATGTCCATGTCGCGCACCGCCATCCACATGCGCCCGATGCGCCCGTGCACGATGTTCGAGGCGATCCAGGCCATCACGGCGACGATGGCGAGCGCCACGTAATAGCGGGTGACCGGCGTGGCGGTGGGCCCGGTTACGGCCAAGCCGAACAGCGTGTGCGTTTCCACCTCGATCGCGCCCGAGTCGTTGTAGTTGACGAGCCAGGGGATGCGCGCGAAGCACCATTCGAGAAAGAACTGCGCCGCCAGCGTGGCGACGGCGAGATAGAATCCCTTGATGCGCAGGCTGGGAAGGCCGAACACCACGCCGACCGCGCTCGACACCAGTCCCGAGGCGAGAATCCAGACGAGAATGTTGACCTGCGGAAAATAGGTCTCGAGCTTGTAGCAGGCGTAGGCGCCCACGCCCATGAAGCCCGCCGAGCCGAGCGATAAGAGACCGGTGTAGCCGGTCAGGATGTTGAGCCCGATCGCGGCGAGCGAAAAGACGAGGAAGGGGATCATCATCGTGTTGAGCAGGAACTGATCGCCGGTGGCGGGAATGACGACGAAGGCGACCGCCGCAATCAGCGCGAGCCCGATCCGGTCCTGACGAATCGGAAAGATCGCCATATCGGCGGCGTAGGTCGTCTTGAATTGACCGGCTTCGCGGTAGAACACGTTACTTCGCCTCCCCTGTCATTGCGAGCAAAGCCGGACGAATGCTTCGCATTCGTCTTGGGAAGCAATCCCGACCTGGGGTTTGCGGCGGCGGCTTAGCCTGGATTGCTTCGCAGTCGCTCGCATGACGGCCGAGATGAATCGACTTGAAGGCATCTCGTTCTAAATCCTCTCGATGATGCGCTCGCCGAACAGGCCCTGCGGCCGGAACAGAAGGAAGGCGAGCGCGATGAAATAGGCGAGCCAACTGTCGATGCCGCTGCCCATCAGCGGGCCCCAGTAGAATTCGCCGAGCTTTTCGCCGACGCCGATGATCAGGCCGCCGACGATCGCGCCGGGAATGGAGGTCAGGCCGCCGAGAATCAGCACCGGCAGCGCCTTCAGCGCGATAACCTGCAGCGCGAAGGAGACCTCCGAGCGGGCGCCCCACATGATGCCGGTCGCCAGCGCCACCACGCCGGCGGCGAACCAGACGATGACCCAGATCTGATTGAGCGAAATGCCGACCGAAAGCGCCGCCTGATGGTCGTCGGCGACCGCGCGCAAGGCGCGGCCGATGCGCGTCTTCTGGAAGAACAGGCCGAGCACGGCGACCATCACGATCGCGATCGCCGCCGCGGCGATATCGAGTTTTTGCAGCATGACGGAGCCGCCGAGAATCTTGAAGTCGAGTGCGCCGCTCGGCAGAAACAGCTGCTGCGTGATCATCGCTTTCGGGTTGCCGCCGAACACCAGTTCGCCGAAACCGATCAGGAAGTAGGTGATGCCGAACGTCGCCATCAGCAGCATGATGTCTGGCTGGTTGACGAGCGGGCGCAGCACCAATCGCTCGATGCCGACCGCGAGCGCGTACATGATCGCGATCGTCGCCAGCAAGGCGATCCACGCGGGAACCCCGTGCTCGTGCAGCCCCACCAGCGTCAGCGCCGCGAACACCATCATGATGCCCTGCGCGAAATTGAAGACGCCCGAGGCTTTGTAGATGAGCACGAAGCCGAGCGCGATCAGCGCATAGAGCACGCCGCCGACGAAACCCTCCCAGATCGTCTGGACGAGCAGGTCCGGCGACGAGATCATCTGCGCGAAGGGGTCGACGAAAATCGCGTTGAGGAGGTTCATCGCTTGCGCCCTCAATGCGCCACGCCGAGATAGGCGTCGATGACTTTTTGGTCGGCCTTGACGACGTCGGGAACGTCGTCGGCGATCTTACGGCCGTATTCGAGCACGACGACGCGGGTCGACAGATCCATCACCACGCCGATGTCGTGCTCGATGAGCGCGATCGTCGCGCCCAGATGCCGGTTCGCCTCGATGATGAAACGGCTCATGTCTTCCTTTTCCTCGAGATTCATCCCCGCCATCGGTTCGTCGAGCAGCAAGAGCTCCGGCTCCATCGCCAGCGCGCGGCCGAGCTCGACCCTCTTTTGCAGGCCGTAGGGCAGAGCGCCGACCGGCGTCTTGCGGATATGCTCGATCTCGAGAAAATCGATGATCCCCTCGCAGAACCGGCGATGCGCGATCTCCTCCTCGAGCGCCGGGCCGTGGCGAAGCGCCTGCCAGAACAGGCTCTTCTTCATGCGCAGATTGCGCCCCGTCATGATGTTGTCGAGCGTCGTCATGCCCTTGAACAGCGCGACGTTCTGAAAGGTTCGCGCGATGCCCTGGCTCGCCGCCTCAAAGGGGCGCATGCGCTGCCGCGCCTCGCCGCGAAAGAGGATGCGGCCGAGTTGCGGCTGATAGAAGCCATTGATGACGTTGAGCATCGAGGTCTTGCCGGCGCCGTTCGGGCCGATGATGGCGCGGATCTCCCCTTTGCGGATGTCGAAGGAGACGTCCGAGATCGCCTTCACGCCGCCGAAGGACAGCGAAACGTGCTGCAGGGAAAGAAGCGGCTCGCCGGCCGCGACCGTCTGGTTCTCGCTCATGCGGCGCGGCTCCCGCTCGTCGCCGGATAGATCGGCATGTCGACGATCTTGGACGAGCCGACCAGCTTGCCCTTGCGGCCGTCTTCATAGGTGATCTCGGCCGAGATCGCGGCCTCTGCGGAGCCGTCGTAAAGTCCTTCGACCAGCGGCGCGTAGCGCTCGGCGATGAAGCTGCGCCGCACTTTTTGTGTGCGCGTCAGCTCGCCGTCGTCGGCGTCGAGTTCCTTGGGCAGGATGAGAAACCGCTTGATCTGCGCGCCCGCCATCACCGGCTCGCTCGCCAGCGCGCGATTGACCGCGTCGACGTGCTTGGCGATCAGCTCGGCGACGCGCGGGTTGCCGGCGAGCTCCTGATAGGAGGCGTAGCCGACGTTGTTGCGCTCGGCCCAATTGCCGACCGACGCCAATTCGATGTTGAGCAGGACGGCGACGAAGTCGCGGCCCTGGCCGATCGCCACCGCCTCGCGGATGTCGGAGAAGAACTTCAGCTTGTTCTCGATGTACTTGGGGGCGAACATTTGGCCGCCCGCGAGGCGGCCGACGTCCTTGGCGCGGTCGATGATCTTGAGCTGGCCGTCGGGCTCGAAGAAGCCGGCGTCGCCGGTCTTGACGAAGCCGTCCTCGGTCAGCGCCTCGCGGGTCTTGTCGGGTTCGTGGAAGTAGCCGACGAACATGCCCGGCGACTTGAACTGCACCTCGCCGTCCTCGGCGATGCGCAGCTCGACGTGCGGCGCGGGCGGCCCCACCGCGTCGGCGCGAACCGCGCCGTCGGCCTGGGCGGTGACGTAGAGAAACGCCTCGGTCTGGCCGTAGAGCTGTTTGAGGTTGAGGCCGAGCGAGCGATAGAACGTGAACAGGTCCGCCCCGATCGCCTCGCCCGCCGTGTAGGCGACGCGGATCTTGGTGAAGCCGAGGACGTTCTTCAGTGGGCCGTAGATCAGCAATTCGCCGAGCGCATAGTTCAGCCGCGCCGGCCAGGGCGCCTTCTGTCCGTTGGCGATGCTTTCACCCCAGCGCTTCGCGACGGCCATGAAATGGCGGAACAGCCAGCGCTTGGGCGCGCTGGCGTCCTCCATGCGGATCATCACCCGCGTCAGCAGCGCCTCGAAGACCCGCGGCGGCGCGAAATGAAACGTCGGCCCGATTTCGCGCAAGTCGTCCGCGGCGGTGTCGGCGCTTTCCGGGCAGGCCATGCAGAACCCGGCGACGAAGCCTTGCGCGTAGTTGAGATAGTGATCGCCGACCCAGGCGAGCGGCAGATAGGCGAGCACTTCGTCGCGGTCGGTCAGATTGTCGTAAGCGACGGTGTCGCGCGCCGCCGCGATGCAGCGCTCGCCGCTCAGCACGACGCCCTTGGATCGCCCCGTCGTGCCCGAGGTGTAGACGATCACCGAGGGGTCCTTGCCCTCGCCGGCGCTGATGCGCGCGTCGAGCGCGGCGGCGACGCGCGGGTCGGCGAGCGCCTCGCGGCCCGCCGCCATCGTCGCGTCGAGGGAATGGAGCCGCGCCTCGCCGTAATCGCCCAGGCCGCGCTCTTCGTCGTAAACGACATGCGTCAAATTCGGCAACCGGGCGGCGACGGAGAAGATCTTGTCGACCTGCTCCTGATCCTGCGCGACGATGAATTTCGCCCCGGCGTGGTCGAGCACGACAGCCAACTCGTCGGCGACCGAATCGGCGTAGACCGGGACGGGAACGGCGCCGAGCATCTGGGCCGCCGTGATGGCCCAGTAGAGGCGCGGGCGGTTGGCGCCGACGATGGCGATGCGGTCGCCCTTTCGTAGGCCCATGGCGTCGAGCCCTTGCGCGAGCGCACGGGTTTCATCGTAAACCTGGCTCCATGTCCAGGTCTGCCAAATGCCGAAATCCTTGTGGCGAAAGGCCGGGCGTCCCCCGCGCACCCGCGCATGCATGCGCAGCAGCTTGGCGAAAGTGTCGTCGGCGTTCGCGCGCTTAGGCGGCAAACCCAACCGGTCCTCCCTCGTGTGCCTTCCCGTGGCGACGGTCGTCGCGACCGGCGTCGGCGCGCCGCAGACCGCATCGCTGGGACGTCGGGTCGAGAACATCAGACCGCACGCGGTTCCGATAGCCCTACATTAGTTGGGCTTGGCGGGAATTGCGCCGCCGCCTCGCCCGCGGCGGGGCCGACCCGACCGCGCCGCCGCCGGCGCGCTTGACGGCGGTTATTGTTATCAGATATAACTATCTCCGTCGCAAGCAAGATCGGGGACGGGGATGGCGAACGCCTATGACGACGCGCGAGCGGCGGCAAAGACCGGCGCCCCGCTCGCCATCGAGCGGCGCGGCGCCGTCCTCGTCGTCGGCCTCGACCGCCAGGCCAAGCGCAACGCCATCAACGACGAGACGATCGAGGCGCTGGACGCCTGTTTCTCCGCGATCCCGTCGGGCGTGCGCGCCGCGGTGATCCACGGCTGCGGCCCGAACTTCTCGGCCGGGCTGGATCTGAACGAAATGCGCGAACTCGACGCGGCCGCCGGCATGTTCCATTCGCGCGTCTGGCACCGCTGTTTCGAAAGAATCGAATTCGGCTCCATTCCCGTCGTCGCCGTCCTCAAGGGCGCGGTGATCGGAGGCGGGCTGGAGCTCGCCGCGGCGGCCCATGTGCGAGTCTCCGAGCCTTCCGCCTTCTACGCCCTGCCCGAGGGCCAGCGCGGCCTTTTCGTCGGCGGCGGCGGCTCGGTGCGCCTCCCCCGCCTCATCGGCGTCGCCCGCATGGCGGACATGATGCTGACCGGGCGCTCCTACGGGGCCGAGGAGGGCGCGCGGATCGGCCTGGCGCAATATCTGGTCGGCGAGGGCGAAGGCTTCGACAAGGCGCTAACGCTGGCGCAAGGCATGGCCGGCAATGCGCCGCTGTCCAATTTCGCGGTGATTCAGGCCCTGCCGCGCATCGCCGACAGCGATCCGCGCGTCGGCTATCTCATGGAATCCCTCGTCGCCGCGGTCGCGCAAGGCGACGACGAGGCGAAGGCGCGCATGCGCGCCTTCCTGGAGAAGCGCGCGGGCAAGACGAAACGGCCGGGCTGACCGCTGCGGCCTAGAAAAGGACGATGTGGGGAAGAAACGACCGGCGCGCCGCGGCGCGCGGCCAACCAGGGGAGCGAAGCGATGCATGCCGCCAATCCCGTGACGACGTCCTCGCGCCTGTTCGGCGCGCTCGATCCGGTGGTCGAGACCCGGCCCGACGGCGTCATCGTCGTGCGCTCGGCCAAGCCGCTGCCGCCTTATGCGCCCTCGCTGATCGATCGCCTCGAGCATTGGGCTCGCGTCGCGCCCGACCGCGTGTTCCTGGCCGAACGCGCCGCCGACGGCCGCTGGCGCACGCTGACCTTCGGCGCGGCCTACGAGAAGATCCTGCACATCGGCGCGGCGCTGCTGGCGCGCGGCCTGTCGGAAGAGAATCCGCCGCTGATCCTCTCCGGCAACAGCATCGACCATGCGCTGCTGTCGCTCGCGGGCATGGCGGTCGGCGCCCCGACATGCCCGATATCGACCGCCTATTCCCTGGTTTCGCGCGACTTGGGCAAGATCGCCTACGCCTTCGATCTCATGACGCCGGGGCTCGTCTACGCCGCCGACGGGCGCGCCTACGGCCGCGCGCTGGGCAAGGCGAAAGAGCGCGGCATCGAGATCGTCGCCGGCGACGACAGCGCCGAGGCCGTCGGCGCCACGCCCTTCTCCAGCCTCGTCGAGCGGTCGATTTCCTCGGCGGCGCTGTCGGCGCGCGCCGCGGTCGGGCCGGACTCGATCGCCAAGTTCCTGCTCACCTCCGGCTCGACCGGCTTTCCCAAGGCGGTGATCAACACCCAGCGCATGCTCTGCTCCAATCAGGCGATGCTCGGCGAGGCGCTGGTCTTCCTCAAGGACGAGCCGCCGACGCTGGTGGACTGGCTGCCGTGGTCGCACACGTTCGGCTCCAACCACGACTTCAACATCGCGCTCTACAACGGCGGCGCGTTCTACGTCGACGAAGGCAAGCCCCTTCCGGCCGCCATCGGCGCGACCGTCGCCAACCTGCGCGAAATCGCGCCGACTGTCTATTTCAACGTGCCCAAGGGGTTCGAGGCGCTGCTGCCTCACCTGCAACAGGACGAGCCGCTGCGCCGCAATTTCTTCTCGCGGCTGAAGCTGATCTTCTACGCCGGCGCCTCGCTTTCCAAGCCGATGTGGGACGCCTATCGCGATCTCGCGATCGCGACGCTCGGCCATCCCGTCGCCATGACCACCTCGCTCGGCTCCACCGAGACCTCGCCGGGCGCGCTGATCAACGTGCGCGAGGCCGATCGCCCGGGCATCGTCGGCGTGCCGCACCGCGGCGTCGAACTGAAACTAACGCCCAACGCCGGCAAGCTGGAGGCTCGCCTGCGCGGCCCCAACATCACGCCGGGATACTGGCGGCGGCCCGATCTCAGCCAAAGCGCGTTCGACGAGGAAGGCTTCTACGCCATCGGCGACGCCCTGCGCCTCGCCGAGCCCAACAACTTCGCCGCCGGTTTCGAATTCGACGGCCGCATCGCCGAGGATTTCAAGCTCGCGACGGGGACATGGGTCAGCGTCGGCCCGCTGCGCGGCCACTTCGTCGCCGCGTTCGATCCGCTCGTCAGGGACGCGGCCGTCGCCGGCCATGACCGCGACGAAGTGGGCATGCTGGTCTTCCCCGACGAGCAGGCGACGCGCAAGCTCGCGCCGCATCTCGCCGCCGAGGCGCCCTTCGCCGACGTGCTCGCCGACGAGCGCGTCAAGGACGCGTTCCAGGAGCGCCTCGCGGCGCTGGCGCGCAAGGCGACCGGCTCCTCGACCCGCGTCACGCGCCTGGCGCTGCTCGCCGAACCGCCCTCGATCGATCTCGGCGAGGCGACCGACAAGGGTTCGCTCAACCAGCGCGCCGTGCTCGCCAATCGCTCGGCCGACGTCGAGGCGCTCTACGCGCCCGAAGCCCGGCCGCACATCGTCCGCATATAGAGGAAAGGGCCGCAATGAACGATACACCCGGAGCGCTCGTCAGCGCATTCGACGACGCCTTCATCGTCGAGGGGGCGCGCACGCCTTTCGTCGACTACAACGGCGCCTTCTCGCTGGTCTCGCCCATCGAGCTGGGGATCAAGGCCGGGCGGGCGGCGTTGGCGCGGGCCGGAATTTCCGGCGACGAGATCGGCGCGGTCGTCGCCGGCAACGTGGCGCAGGCGAGCTTCGACGCCTTTTTCCTGCCGCGTCACATCGGCCTTTATTGCGGCGCGCGGATCGAGGTTCCCGCGCTGCTGGTGCAGCGCATTTGCGGCACCGGCATCGAGGCGATCGCGCAGGGCGCCGACGCCGTCTCGCTCGGGCGCGCCGACGTCGCGCTGTGCGTCGGCGCCGAATCGATGAGCCGCAACCCGGTCGCCGCCTACACCCACCGCGGCGGGTTCCGCATGGGACAGGTGGAGTTCAAGGACTTCCTCTGGGAGGCGCTGCTCGACACCTCCTGCGACACGACGATGGGCGGCACGGCGGAGAACCTCGCCAAGCGCTACGCGATCTCGCGCGCCGAAGTCGACGCCTTCGCCGCGCGCTCTTTCGCGCGGGCGCTGGCGGCGCGCGCCGCCGGCTTCTTCGACGACGAGATCGTCGCCGTCGCCGACGAGACCTTCGAACGCGAGGGCTACAATCCGCGCGCGCTCAGGCTCAAAGCCAAGGGCGAGGCGGTGCGCGAGGACTCTCACGTGCGGCCCTCGCCGCTCGAATCGCTGGCCAAGATCCGTCCGGCTTTCGGCGGCGTGCAAACCGGGGGCAATTCCTCGGCGGTGGTCGACGGCGCGGCGAGCGTCGTCGTCGCCTCGGGCAAGTGGCTGAAGGCGCGGGCCAAGGCGCCGCTGACGCGCGTCGTCGCCTGCGCGTCCGTCGGCGTGGAGCCGCGATTCATGGGCATCGGCCCGGTTCCCGCCATTCGCGCCGTTTGCGCGCGCGCCGGGCTCGCGCTCACCGCAATCGACCGCATCGAGATCAATGAGGCCTTCGGCGCGCAGGCGATGGCCTGCTCGCGCGAGCTCGGGCTCGACGAGGCCAAGCTCAACGTCAACGGCGGCGCCATCGCCATCGGCCATCCGCTCGGGGCGACCGGCGTGCGACTCGCGCTCACCCTCTCGCGCCAATTGCGGCGCGAGGGCTTGCGTTATGGCGTCGCTTCGGCGTGTATCGGCGGCGGACAGGGAATCGCGATGATCGTCGAAAACCCGGCGGTCGCTCATTGATCGGAAGGAGAGCGCAATGAATCTTTCAGGCGTAGCGGCGATCGTCACCGGGGGCGGTTCGGGATTGGGCAGGGCGACGGCGGAGGCCTTCGCCGCCAAGGGCGCCCGTGTCGCGATCGTCGACCGCAACGTCCAGGCGGCGCAAGACGTCGCCAAGGCGATCGGCGGCCTCGCCACGCCGTGCGACGTCGCCGACGCCGCCTCGGCCGACGAGGCGATCGCCAAGGCCGCCGCGGTCCACGGCACGGCGCGCATCCTGATCAATTGCGCCGGCATCGGCACCCCCAAGCGGGTGGTCGGGCGCGACGGGCCGCAGCCGCTCGCCGATTTCGAAACGGTGATTCGGGTCAATCTCGTCGGCACGTTCAACATGATCCGGCTCGTCGCGGCGGCGATGGCCAAGCTCTCCCCGCTCGAGGGCGGCGAAAGAGGCGTCATCATCTCGACCGCCTCGGTGGCGGCCTACGAGGGCCAGATCGGCCAGGCCGCCTATTCCGCCTCGAAAGGCGGCGTCGTCGCCATGACCTTGCCGATCGCGCGCGAACTGGCGCAGTTCGGCATTCGCGTCAACACGATCGCGCCGGGTTTGTTCCTGACGCCGATGATGCTCGGCCTGCCGCAAGAGGCGCAGGACTCGCTCGGGCGCGCCGTTCCCTACCCCGCGCGTCTGGGCGAGCCCAGGGAATACGCGGCCCTGGCGGCGCACATCGTCGAGAACGCCTATCTCAACGGCGAGACCATCCGCATCGACGGCGCCCTGCGCATGCAGCCGCGCTGAGGCTCGGCCATGCTGGTCATCCGTCGCGCCGTGCGGATAGAATGGGCGGACTGCGATCCCGCCGGGATCGTGTTTCATCCCCGCTATTTCGAGATGTTCGACACGTCCACCCATCACCTGTTCGAGGCGGCCGGCTGGAAAAAGCGCGACCTGCTGCGCGAATTCGGCGCCACCGGCTATCCCATGGTCGACACGCGCGCCACCTTCATCGCCTCGGCGGCTTACGGCGACGACATCGTCATCGAAACGCAAGTCGCCGCGTTCCGCCATTCCAGCTTCGACGTCGAGCACAAGGTCTTCAAGCTGGAGGAGGGCGGCGAACGGCTCGCGGTCGAGGCGCGCGGGACGCGCGTCTGGGTCGGCGCGCATCCCGACGACCCCCGACGGGTCAAGGCCCACCCGATTCCGCCGATCGTGATCGCGCGGCTCTCCGGCCATAGCGAGGCGGCGGATGGCGGTTAGACGCGCCCGAACTCCCCGGTCGGCGCCGGCCCCGCAGGAGGCCGGCGAAGCCGCGCCGGTCGACAACCCTCTCGACCTCTCCGCGCTGACCGGGATCACCGGCTATCCCTTGCGCAGGGCCCAGCTCGCGGTGTTCGACGATTTCAACCGGCGCTTCGCCTCGCTCGACCTGTCGCCGGCGCAATATTCGGCGCTGGTCGCGATCGGCGACAATCCCGGCCGCAAGCAGTCGGAGATCGCCGGGGCGCTCGGCATCCAGCGGCCGAACTTCGTGGCGATGATGGACGAACTCGAGCGCCGCGGCCTCGCCGAGCGCCTGCGCTCGGACGCCGATCGCCGCTCGCACGCCTTGGTCTTGACGCAGCGGGGAAACGAACTCGTCGCGCGGGCGCGCCTCGCCCAATCCCAACAGGAAGAGGCGATCGCGCGGCTTCTCGGGCCGCAGGGCCGCGAAACGCTCGTCGCGCTGCTGCGCCGCCTGGCGAAAATCGAATAGGCCGAAAGGCGACGCTCGGCGGTCGGCGAGAACCGCGAAAGGCGCGAAAAGCGCGTCGGCATCAAGGGAGGAAAAACGATGAACCGCAGACAAGTCCTGTTGGGGGGCGCCGCCTTGGCTCTGGCGCCGCGTTCGGCCTTCGCCGGCGCCGCGCGTCCGCTGAAGATCGGCGTCATGAACGACATGTCGAGCGTTTACGCCGACTACCAGGGCGTCGGCTCGGTGATCGCCGCCAGACTGGCGGTCGACGATCTCTCGGCCAAGCTGGGCGTTCCCGTCGAAATCATCTCGGCCGACCATCAGAACAAGCCGGACGTCGGGGCGGGGATCGCCCGCCGCTGGATCGACTCCGAATCCGTCGACGTCATCATGGATCTGCCGAATTCGGCGGTGGCGCTCGCCGTGCTGGCGATCGCCACCGAGAAGAACAAGGCGGTGATCGGCTCGGGCGCCGGCACGTCGGCGCTGACGGGGCCGAAATGCGCGAGGAATTTCGTCCACTGGACCTACGACACCTACGCGCTCGGCAACAGCATCGGCAAGGCGCTGACCGAAGCGGGCGGCAAGACCTGGTTCTTCATCACCGCCGACTACGCCTTCGGCAAGGACATGGAAGGCAATTGCGCCGCGGCGGTGGAGGCGGCGGGAGGCAAGGTCGTGGGCGTGGCGCGCCACCCAATCAACACCTCGGATTTCTCCTCGTTCCTGTTGCAGGCGCAGGCCTCGGGCGCCGACGTCGTCGCTTTCGCCAACGCCGGCGGCGATACCAACACCTCCTTCAAGCAGGCGCACGAATTCGGCCTCGGCGACAAGCAGCGGCTCGCCGGGCTCATTCTCAACGTCACCAACATTCCCGCCCTCGGGCTCGCTGCGGTGCAGAACGCGATGATCTGCACCGCGTTCTACTGGGACCTCAACGACGGCTCGCGCGCCTTCGCCGAGCGCTTCCAGGCGGCTCATCCCTCGAAGATGAAGCCCAATGACATGCACGCGGGCATGTACGCGGCTACCGCGCACCTGATGAAGGCGATGGCCCAGACGGGAAGCGCCGACGACGGCGTCAAGCTCGTCGACGCGATGAAGGCGATCCCGACCGACGATCCGCTGTTCGGCAAGGGCTCGATCCGCGTCGACGGACGCAAGCTGCATCCGATGCACCTGCTGGCGACCAAGACGGTTGCGGAGTCGAAGGGCGAATGGGATTATTTCAAGCTCGTTTCCACCATCGCGGCGGAAGACGCGTGGCGGCCTCTGGCGAAAGGCGGATGCCCGTTCGTCAAGGTCTAGGGCGCGCGCCGGTTCGAAAGGGGCGCGCGAACGGCGCGCGCCCGGCCGCGCGAAAGGTCCGATGCGCACCTGGCTTCGCTCTCCCACCCTGCTCAAGCTCTTCGTCGGCCAGCATATCGTCAACGGGCTGAGCGTCGCGCTCGCCGTCATGGCGGTGGCGGTGGCGGCGTCCGCGTCGCTCGGCTTCGCCGCCGGCCAGCCCGCGACTCTCGGCGCGATTTCCGCGAGCATCAGCGACTTTCCCGCGCCGTGGCGCGTCAAGGCGCGCGCCATGCTCGTCGGCTTCGCCCTCGCTCTCGCCTCGACCTCGGCGATCCAGCTCGCCGGCGCCTCGGCGACGGCGACGGTCGCCGCCATCGGCGTCATCGCCTTTTGCGCCGGGATGGTGACCGGCTTCGGCCGCTGGGCGCTGTCCTTGAGCGCGCAACTGCTCATTCCCATGGTCTTCGTCATGGGCCTGCCGCCGGCCGACGCCGCGCGCGCGTTCGCCAACGAGGCGATCTTCGCCGGCGGCGGCCTCGCCTATATCGGCCTGGCGCTGGTCGCGACGCGGCTCAGCGGCGCCAGCGACCGGCGCCTGATGGCGAGCGAGTGCTTTCGCGAATTGGCGGCGTATCTGAGAGCCATCGCGCGCTTCACCGATCCGGCGATCGACGTCACCGAGGCCTACGGCGCGGCGATCCGCCAGCAGGCCGCTCTGGCCGAGCAGTTGCAGTCGGCGCGCGCGCTGCTGCTCGATCGGCCGCGCGCGACGCCCGAACGCGCTCGCCTCGCGGCGACGATCGGCATTCTGCTCGACGCTTTCGACGCGCTGGTCGCCGCCCAATGCGACCTCACGTCCTTACGCGCCGTCGCCGCGGCGCGGACCCTGATGGCGCGCATCGGCGTCGCCTTGCGCGCCGCCGCGCTCGATCTGCAGGATTTGAGCCTCGAATTGCTGACCAACCCCAAGCCGGGCCTGCCGCCCGGCCATGCCGTGGCGACCGACGCGATGCGTCGCGAAGCCGCGCGCCTCGTCGCGGGCGAGGAGGCGGGCCCGGCCGAGCGCGCCGCGATCGAAGCGACGACGCAGCGCCTCATCGACGCCCGCGAACAGATCCGCCGCCTCGAGCGCGCATTGGGGGACGACGCGGCGGCGGCGGCGGCGATCGGCCAGATCGATCTTTCCGCCTTCGCGCCGCGCCGCTCGTACGATCCGCGCGTGCTCGGCGCCCAGCTCACGCCGGACTCGCCGGTGTTTCGCTATGCGGCGCGACTCGCCGCGGCGATGATGGCCGGCGCGATCGTCGCCGTTTCGCTCGGCGGCGCGGGCCACGGCAATTGGGTGCTGCTGACGATCGCCGTCGTCATGCGCGCGAGTTACGGCTGGACGCGCCAGCGCCGCGACGATCGGATCGTCGGGACCCTGGTCGGCTGCGTCATCGCCGCCGTCGCCGTCGCCTACGCGCCGATCGGCGCGCTGGTCATCGTGCAAGGCCTCGCGCTGGCGGTGACGCACGGCTTCATACGCTCCAACTACCGCCTCGCTTCGGTCGGCGCGTCGGTGATGGCGCTGGTTTCCTTGCATCTGATCAACCCGGCCGAGGCGGCGCCGGTCGCAACGCGCCTCGCCGACACGCTCGTCGGCGCCGCGATCGCCCATCTCTTCAGCCACGTCTGGCCGCGCTGGGAGTTCGCCGAGGCGCCGCGCTTGGCGGCGCGGCTCATCGCGCAGGTCGCCGCCTTCGCCGCGGTGGCGTTGCGTTGGGACGCGCCCGACCAGGACTATCGCATGGCGCGCAAGGGCGTCATCGAGGCGATCGCGGCGCTCTCCGATTCGGCGGCCCGCATGGGCGGCGAGCCGCGCACGACGCAACGCGGCCTCGACGAAATGTCGGCGATGCTGATCGCCGCCCACGTCGTCGTCGCGCATCTCTCGGCGATGCGTCTGGCGCTGCGCGCCGGCGGCGAGGCGGCCGACGCGGCGCAGACCGAGGCGAAGGCGGCGCGCCTGTGGCTCGCCGCGCGCTTCGCCGCCAAGGCCGACGGCGAACCGGCGAGCGAAGCGGGCCCCGACTTGGCCCCCGCGGCGCTGAAGAACGCCGCGCTCGCGCTTCTCGCCGCGGCGCGCGAATACCGGCGCGCCTCGGCGCCCGTGTGAAATCAGCTCTTGCGCGGCCGTCGCGCGCCGCGCGTGTCTTGGCTCGCGCCGGCGGCGACGAGCACCTTGCGATATTCGTCACGCTTTTCGTGGATCGAGGCGATCACCAGGCCCATGGGAACCCCGATGTCGACCAGCACCGCCTCGGAGAGCTGCAGGCTCGCCTCGATCGTTTCCGGCACGGCGTCGGTGACGCCGAGTTGGTAGAGGGCGCCCGCGTGGGCGGCGTCGCGGGCGCGCGCGATGAGCGTGACGTCGGACCTGAGGCGGCGCGTGGCGGCGACCACCGCTTCGTTGGCGCTCGGCGCGTCCATCGTGACCACGAGAGCGCGCGCGGTCTCGACGCCGCAGCGGCGCAGGAACTCCTCGCGCGAGGCGTCGCCGAAATAGACCGGCTTGCCGGCGCGCCGCTCGCGCGCGATCAGGGTCGGATCGGCGTCGACGGCGATGAAGGGAATGGCGTGCACGTCGAGCATTTCGCCGATCAGCGCCCCGACGCGGCCGTAGCCGACGATGATGACGCGGCGGCTTTCGTCCTCCGGCGGCGCGACCAGCGCCTCGGGCGCCAGGACGCGGGCGCGCGGCCGCGCCAGCGCCGCCCCGATCCGGCCGAGAAGCGGGATCGTCAGCATCGACAGCGCCACCGCGACGAGAAGCATCTGGCCGTCCGCGCCGGCGACGACTTTGCCGGCGACGGCGGCGCGGATCATCACGAAGGCGAATTCGCCGCCCGGCCCGAGCAGCAGCGCGACCTCGGCGGCGACGCCGTTGGAAGCGCCGAAAAGCCGCGCCAGGACGAACAGCGCCAGCGCCTTGACGACGACAAAGGCCGCCGTCAGAGCGAGAACGTCGGCCGGGCGCCCCGCGAGCACGGAAAGATCGAGCCCGGCGCCGACGGAGACGAAGAACAAGCCGAGCAGCAGGCCCTTGAACGGCTCGATGGTCACTTCGATTTCGCGCCGATATTCGGTTTCGGCGAGCAGCAGGCCGGCGACGAAGGCGCCGAGCGCCATCGACAGGCCGCTGGCCGCGGCGGTCAGCGCCGCGCCGAGAACCACCAAGAGGCACGCCGCCATGAAGAATTCCGGGCTGCGCGTCGTCGCCACGGAATGAAACAGCGGCCGCAGCACGAGGCGGCCGACGACGATCACCGCGGCGAGCGCCAGCGCGGCGGGCGCCAGGGTCAAGACGAGGCTCGCGCCGAGGCTCGCAACGCGCCCGGCGGCGAGCATCGCCGTGAGGACCAGCAGCGGCGCGACCGCGAGATCCTGGAACAGCAGCACGGCGAAGCTGAAGCGCCCGACCGCCGCGCCGAGCCGCTTTTCCTCGGCTAGGACGGGAATGACGATCGCAGTGGAGGAGAGCGACAAGGCCGCGCCGATCATCAATGCGGCCGCCGGGCTCCGTCCGAACGCGTAGGCGACGCCGCCCAGCGCCAAGGCGGAAACGACGACCTGCGCGAAGCCGAACTCGAAGACGAGACGCCGCATGCGCTTGAGGCGTTCGAAGGACAGCTCCAATCCGACGGTGAAGAGGAGAACGACGACGCCGAAGGCCGCGAGCCGGTCGATTGATCCGACGTCGGTCAGCGCCAGCGCCTCGAGCCAGGGGGTTCGCTCGGCGAGTCGGCCGAGGCCGAACGGCCCCAGCGCGACGCCGGCCAGGAGGTAGCCGAGCACCGGGCTGACGTGGATGCGGAAGAACAGCGGCGCGACGACGCCCGCCGTGACGAGAAAGAGCAGCGCCTCCTTGTAGACGGCGAGATCGAACGGCGGGTTCATTGTCCGGTCCCTCGCGCCCGCGCCGGCCGGCGCTCCGCCCGCCAGCTTAATCGATTCGCCCGCGCGCGCGAGCCCTTGCCTCCAGGCCAGGCGAATCTCTCTCGCGGCGCCGATCGCAGGCGTGCTAAAGCGGGGGGCTGCTGCTGCGGAGTGCGCCATGACCGCCCGATCGCCCCACGACGACGTCCTCTCGATCATGTCGTTGGCGCCGGTGATCCCGGTGCTGACGGTTCGCGACGCCGAGGACGGCGTCGCCCAGGCCAAGGCGCTGGTGGCGGGCGGGCTGCGCGCCATCGAAGTGACGTTGCGCACCCCCGGCGCGCTCGGCGCCATCGCCGCGATCGCGCAGCGCGTCCCCGGCGCGACCGTCGGCGCCGGCACGATCACCCACCCTTCGCAGATCGACGCCGCCGTGGCGGCGGGCGCGCGCTTTCTCGTCAGCCCCGGCGCCTCGCCGCGGCTGGCTCAGGCCGCGGCCGGCGCGCCCGTTCCCTTCCTGCCCGGCGTCGCCACCGCCTCCGAGGCGATGGCGCTGATGGAGCTGGGCTTTCGCGCCCTGAAATTGTTTCCCGCCGAGGCGGTCGGCGGGGTGAAATTGCTGAAGGCCCTCGCCGGGCCGCTGCCGGACCTGAAATTCTGCCCGACGGGGGGCATCGACCTCGCCAAGGCGCCGTCCTATCTGGCGCTGCCCAACGTCGTGTGCGTCGGCGGCTCCTGGATGCTGCCGCGCCAGGCGCTCGCCGACGGCAATTACGCGACGATCGAGGCCCTGTCGCGCGAGGCGGCGGCGCTGAAGGGGTAATCGAGGCTCCGGCCGCCGCGAAACGCAAGAACCCCCTCGACGGCAAATCGAGGGGGCGATCAGCTTTGCAGCCGACAAAAGGAAATGGTCAGGCGGCCTGGGCTTCGGCTTGCGCGGCTTCGGCGCGCTTCTTGACGATTTCGCGCTTCAGCGCCGCCGCGCCTTCGGAGAGGTCGGCGTCGCGCGCCTTGACGAGGAAATTGTCGAGCCCGCCGCGATGCTCGACCGAGCGCAGCGCCGCGGCGGCGATGCGCAGGCGCACCGCGCGGCCGAGCGCGTCGGAAATGAGCGTCACCTGGCACAGGTTGGGCAAGAAACGCGTGCGCGTCTTGCGATTGGAATGGCTGACCTTATTGCCGGTCTGGACGGCGATCCCCGTCAGCTCGCAACGGCGTGACATAGCGCAACTTCCCCTGAACGAAATGGGATTAATGACCACCCTGGCGATTTCGAAGGCGCGCGGCCCTTTCACAAAAGCGCCATCGCCGCCGATCGGGCCCTGGCGTCTCGGGTCGGCGGTCTATAGGGGAAGGGTCCGCGGGCGTCAAGCGCGAGCAGGGAGACGGAGCTTAATGAACGCCAGCATTCCCGCCGATCCCTTGGGCGCCGTGCCGCGCCTCGAGGCTTTGCGCGCGGCGATCGCCACGCGCGCGCGCGACTGCGGGCGCGATCCTTCTTCGGTGACGCTCGTCGCCGTCTCCAAGACCTTTTCGGCCGACGAGGTCTGGCCGACCATCGCGCTCGCCGGCCAGAGCGTGTTCGGCGAGAACCGCGTTCAGGAAGCCAAGCCGAAATGGCTCGATTTACGCGCGCGCGCCGCCGCCGTCGGCAGAAGCGTGACCTTGCATCTCATCGGGCCGCTGCAGAGCAACAAGGCGCGCGAGGCGGTCGAGGTCTTCGACGTCATCGAAACGATCGACCGCGAGAAGATCGCCGAGGCGCTGGCGAGCGCGATGGCCAAGACCGGCAAGAAGCCGCGCCTGTTCATCGAGGTCAACACCGGCGGCGAACCGCAGAAGGCCGGCGTCGCCCCCGAGAACGCGGACGCCTTCATCGCGCTCTGCCGGGAGAAATACGGGCTCGTCGTCGACGGCCTGATGTGCGTCCCGCCGCTCGACCAGCAGGCCTCGCCGCATTTCGCGCTGCTGCGCGTCATCGCCGAGCGCAACGGCGTGAAGGAGCTGTCGATGGGCATGAGCGCCGACTGGCCGCTGGCGATCCAGCTCGGCGCCACTTTCGTGCGCGTCGGCAGCGCGATCTTCGGGGCGCGGGCCTGAACGAGCCGGCCGCGATTGCCAAGAGCGGCGAGTTGCGCGATTCTGTCGCGCAAATTCTCGGTTGTTTCCGGGAAACGCCGGCCGGCGAGGCGAACGGCGCCGTCGGGCCTTTCGCGATTCGTTTCGATCCCGAGGTCGCGCTGTTTCGCGAGCAGAAGCAAATCCTCGAGCAGGCGCCGTCCAACTGGGTCGAGTTTCGCGACTTTCACGGCCTTTTGATCTATTTCACCACGCTGGTCACCTATCGCTGCGCCATCGCGGAAGTCCGTTATGGGCTCGACGACGGCGCGCCGCTGCAACGCTTCGACCTGCCGGCGTGCGACGCCAAGGACCCGTTCAGCGTGCCTGAGAACGCCGAGCTTTTCCTGAAGGCGCCGCCCAAGACCAAGACGATCCATTTGCAGATCGCCTGGCGCGACGGCACGCAGTCGGAAGTCTCCACCATCGAGCGGCCGTAGAGCGCCGAACCGCTCGGATCGCGCGCGGCGCGCTTGATTTGTGGCGGGCGCTCGTTAAGTTCAGGCGCGAAAGCGCCGCGCGCGGTCGATGCCGGAGCGCGAGCGAGAAATCCTCATGACGCCGACCGAGCAAGCGATCGTCCACGACCCGGCGCCCGTTCCCCCCGCCATCGCGGTCGAACGGCTGACGCGAGCGTTCGGCGACCGCGTCGTCGTCCGCGAAGTCAGCTTCTCGGTTCGTCCGGGAGAAATCTTCGGCCTGATTGGCCCCAACGGCGCCGGCAAGAGCACGGTGGTGAAAATGCTGACGACCATGCTGCCGCCGACTTCGGGCAGCGGGCGCATCGCCGGCTTCGACATCGTCCGCGACGCAAAAGAGGTGCGCCGCCGAATCGGCTATGTGCCGCAGTTGCTCAGCGCCGACGGCGCCCTGACCGCCTACGAGAATCTGCTGCTCTCGGCTCGGCTCTACCTCATTCCGCGTCGCGAACGGGAGGCGCGCATCGACGCGGCGCTTCGCGAGATGGAGCTCGACGAGGCCAAGGACAGGCTGGTGCAGACGTTTTCCGGCGGCATGATCCGCCGACTCGAAATCGCCCAGAGCATGCTGCACAATCCCGCGGTGCTGTTCATGGACGAGCCGACGGTCGGCCTCGATCCCGTCGCGCGCCACAGCGTCTGGGATCGCGTGCGCTCGTTGCGCGAGCGTTTCGGCACGACCATGCTGCTGACCACCCACCTGATGGACGAGGCCGACGTGTTGTGCGATCGGCTCGGGGTTCTGCACGCGGGCGAGCTCGAGGCGGTCGGCACGCCGGCCGAGCTCAAGGCGCGCGTCGGGCCGCAGGCGACGCTCGACGACGTCTTCGCCGCGATCGCCGGCGGCCAGATCGCCGACGAGGGCAGTTTCAGAAGCGTTCGCGCCGAGCGACGCGCCGAGCGCGCCCGTGGTTGACGCGCGTCCGGCGGCGGCGCCCGCCCTCCTCGACCGCGTCGCCGGCTATTTCACCCAAATGCTGGCGGTCGCGGACACCGAAGTGCGCAAGTTGCGCCACGACCCCAGCGAGTTGCTGACGCGGGCGCTCCAGCCCGCGATCTGGCTGCTGCTGTTCGGCCAGGTGATGGCGCAGGTGCGCGGCCTCGGCCCGCAGCACGGGCGCTATATCGATTTCCTCGCGCCCGGCATTCTCGCCCAGAGCGTGCTGTTTTCCGCGATCTTTTACGGCATCGCGGCGATCTGGGAGCGCGATCTGGGCGTCCTGCACCGCTACATGGCGAGCCCGGCGCCGCGCACCGCCCTGGTGCTCGGCAAGGCCATGTCGTCGGGCGTGCGCGGCCTTTCGCAGGCGGTCATCGTCTACATGTTGGCCGCCGCGCTGGGCATCGGCATTTCCTACTCGCCGGTCGACATCCTCGGCGCGGCGGCGATGATCGTCGTCGGCTCGGCGCTGTTCTCGACGTTTTCGCTGATCATCGCCTGCATCGTGAAGACGCGCGATCGCTTCATGGGCATCGGCCAGGTGCTGACCATGCCGATCTTCTTCGCCAGCAACGCGATCTATCCCATCGACATCATGCCGGGCTGGCTGAGGGCGATCTCTTCGGCCAATCCGCTCACCTACGAAGTCGACGCGCTGCGGGCGTTGATGCTGAAGGGATCGACGAGCGAATATGGACTGATGACCGACTTCGCCATCCTCGTCGCGTTCACCTGCGTCTTCACGCTCGTCGCGGCGCGCATGTATCCGCGCCTGACGACCTGAGTGGCGCAATCGCGCCGCCGAACGCGAAATTTTGCTATAAGACGCTCGTCGCGAGGGCGGGGGACAGCGTGAGCGGATTGATTCTGACTTTGAACGCCGGTTCGTCGTCGGTGAAATTCGCCGCATTCGCCCACGAGGCGGCGGGCCTGGAGGCGCTGGCGACCGGCCAGATCGAAGGGCTCGGCGCCAAGGCGACGTTCCTGGCGCGCTCCGTGTCGGGGGCGAAGAGCGAATACGCCTTCGACGAGAGCGGCGGCCGGGTCGACCATCGCGTCGCCGTCGGCGCGATTCTTCGCTGGCTGGGCGAGGCGCGCTTCGATCGCGACGTCGTCGCCGTCGGCCACCGCATCGTCCATGGCGGGCCCGATTTCGCCGAGCCGACGCGGATCGACGCCGCGCTGCTGGCGAGGCTGCGCCAGTTCATCCCGCTCGCGCCGCTGCACCAGCCGCACAATCTGGCGGGCGTCGAAGCCGCGCTCGCCGCCTTCCCGGCGACGCCGCAGGTGGCTTGTTTCGACACCGCCTTCCATCGCAGTCACCCGTTCGTCGAGGACACGTTCGGGCTGCCGCGCTCCTTCTACGACGAGGGCGTGCGCCGTTACGGCTTTCACGGTCTCTCCTACGAATTCATCGCGCGCCGGCTGCGCGCGATCGCGCCGACGATCGCCGCGGGGCGGGTGATCGTCGCGCATCTGGGCAACGGCGCCTCGATGTGCGCGATGCGGGCGGGGCGTTCGGTCGCCTCGACCATGGGCTTCACCCCGCTCGACGGCTTGCCGATGGGAACGCGCTGCGGCGAGCTCGATCCCGGGGTCGTGATCTATCTGATGGCCGAAAAGGGCATGAGCGCCGACGCGATCTCGGATCTTCTCTACAAGGAGTCGGGGCTCAAGGGCATGTCCGGCCTGTCGCACGACATGCGCGTTCTCGAGGCTTCCGATAGCCCGGCCGCGCGCGACGCGATCGCCTATTTCGTCGCGCGCATTCGCCGCGAGATCGGCACCCTGGCGTCGACGCTCGACGGCGTCGATGCGATCGTCTTCACCGCCGGCATCGGCGAAAACGCCTGGCGGGTTCGCGAGGCGGCTCTGACCGGCTTGGAATGGATGGGCGTCCGCCTGGACCGCGAGACGAACCGCGCCAATGCGCCGGCTATCAGCGCCGGCGATTCCCCGGTCCGGGTTTTCGTCGTGCATACCGACGAGGAGCGCATGATCGCCGAGCACGCCGCCGCGGTCGCGGGCCTGCCGGCTCATGCGGCTTCCCGTTGATCGGAGCGCAATGCGGCGAGACCCGTTCGCCATTGCAAGCCGCGCGACGCAATTCCGTCTCGACGCGGGCCGCGACTGCCGCATGGCCTCGTCGCTTCGCTCTTCGCGATGATGGTGTGGACGGCCCCACCCTAACGGCATCAAGTGCCAAGACGTGGCCGCCGGAGCGCCACCAACGGGGAGACCGTCCGTGAGAAAGTTTATCAGAATCGGCGTCGATTTGGC
>JBEKLU010000010.1:0-74758 GCA_050010035.1 Roseiarcus sp. | reverse complement strand
TCTCGTCGAACGGGTTCATCGACATCTTCACGTTGGCCAGCTCGACGCCGGACCCGTCCGACTTGATCCGGATCTTCACGTTGTAGTCGACCACCCGTTTCACGGGCACGAGAATCTTCATGATCGAGACGAGTCCTTCCCAGCGTTGCGCGCGCCGAATGAGAACGGGCCGCCGAGATAAGCAGGGTATCCGGTTTCTCGGATCACCGCGTAGTCGGCGATCCGCAAGTCTTCGTGCGAACGAGTCGCGGCCCAAGGCGAAACCGCTTCGCTGATCCGGTCGAGGACAGCGAGCGAGCGCGCCGCGCGAGGATCGCCGTCCGCGCCTTCGACCCAATATCCCGGAGCCACGCGCGTGCGGACGGGGGCGACCTCGCGGCCGAGGCCGGTGAAGCCGGCGGCCGCGAGCGCCTCGGCGTCGGGCTTCGCCTGATCGAGAATCGCGCGAACCTTCGCCACGACCTCCCCGACGAACGCCGGCAATTGCCCCTTCCGCACGAGGCGGTCGTATTCGACCCTTCCCAGGAACTGCGTCTGGATCATATTGCGCGGCTCGGGCCGCATGATCAGGTGGGCAAAGAGCGCCATTTCGCTGCGGATCGCGCCTTCGAAGCCTTGCGGCAGGCCGAACTCGACGCAGTCCAGGATGGCGAACAGGGCGGGATAATGACCCAGCGACTTGGCGAGAACCTCGCGCCGCACGGGCGCCAGCGCGGCGCTCGCCACGGCCGGCGCGGGCGCAATCCAATCGACGCGATCCCAGGGCTGGGTCGGCGCCGGCGCCGACAGCAGCCAGGCCTCCGCCGCTGCGATCTCCTCGCCGGGAGCAACCAGCGCGTCGACCAGTCCGGCCTCGAGCGCGGCTCGGCCGGACAGTCGCGCGCCATCCAACAGGATCGGCATCGCCGCCTCGACGCCGATCAATCGCGGCAGGCGTTGGGTGCCGCCCGCGCCCGGCAACAGGCCGACCAACGATTCGGGCAGGCCGAGCGTAGCGCGCGGATCGTCGACCAACACCCGGTAGTGCGCGGCGAGGGCGAGTTCGCAGCCGCCCCCGAGCGCGAGGCCGGCGAGAGCCGCGGCGACCGGCTTGCCGCAGGTCTCCAGCGCGCGCATCGCCAGGCTCATACGAAAGAAATGGTCGAAGGCGACGGTGAAGCGCAGGTGCGGCGGCGTCCTCGTGACCATGTCGTAGGACGCCCAGATTTCGGGCAGGTTCGCGCCGGCGCAGAATCCGCTTTGCTTGCCCGAGCGGATCAACGCGCCGCGCGCGTCGCTGACCGCGAGCCAGTGCGCGAAGACGCCGAGCTCCACGATCGCGGCGTCGGAGAAGACGTTCATCGTCAGCCCCGGCGCGTCGAAAACCAGGTGGACGAGGCCGTTGTCTTTGAATTCGAGGCGAAACTGTCGGAGCTGCGGCGTCATGGCTGCGTTCTCTCGGGAGTGCGGGCGGTGATGGAAGAGGCCTGGCGCGCCCGACCGGCGTCGTCGCGAACCGCGGTCGGCCGAACGGTCGGCGACCGCGGACGTCTTTCGCGCAGCGGCGGCGGGCGGGCGATCAGAATTCGACGCGGTCGCCGCCCTTGAGCGCCAGGATCTCGCGAGCTTCCTCGGGCGTCGCCGCCTCGAGCCCGAGGCCCTCGATGATCTGCCGAACCTGGCGAACCTGAGACGCGTTCGACGGCGCGAGCTGCCCGGCCCCCAGCCAGAGGCTGTCCTCCAGCCCGACGCGGACATTGCCGCCCATCGAGGCGGCCATCGCCGCGACCGGCATCTGGTTGCGTCCGGCGCCCAGGACCGACCAGCGGTACGCGTCGCCGAACAATCGGTCGGCGGTGCGTTTCATGTGCATGACGTCTTCGGGATGCGCGCCGATGCCGCCGAGCAGGCCGAAACAGGTCTGGATGAACAGGGGCGGCTTCACCAGCCCCTCGCTCAGGAAGTAGTGCAGGTTGTAGAGGTGGCTCGTGTCGTAACACTCGAACTCGTAACGCGCGCCCGTCGCGTTCAGCGTATCCAGGGCGTAGCGGATGTCCTTGTAGCTGTTTCGGAAGACGAGGTCGTGGGAGCCCTCGAGCATCTTCGGCTCCCAGTCGTGCTTGAACTCCTTGTAGCGCTTGAGCATCGGAAACAGGCCGAAGTTCATCGAACCCATATTGAGCGAGGCGATCTCGGGGCGCCATTTGGCGGCCGGCCGCACGCGCTCCTCGACGGTCATGTAGGGCGAGCCGCCGGTGGTCAGATTGACGACGACGTTCGAGGATTGCTTGATCAATCGCAGAAACGGCTCGAACGCCTCGGGGCTCTGGTCCGGTCGGCCGTCGACCGGGTTGCGCGCGTGCAGATGGACGATCGCCGCGCCCGCCTCGGCCGCCCCCAGCGCCGACTCCGCGATCTCCGTCGGCGTCACCGGCAGGTGAGGCGACATGGTGGGCGTGTGAATCGAGCCTGTGACGGCGCAACTGATGATGACTTTACGCTTGGCCATTTCATCTCCCCGTTTTGTTAGAATCTCGCCGCGAACGCGGCCCAGGATTGCTCGAGCCCCGCCCGGTGGCTCGGCGGAGCGATCGCGATCAGGCTTTGCGCGCGCGCGCCATGGCTTCGCCCGCGCAGATCGGCGGCGCCGAATTCGGTCACGACGACGTCGGTGTCCATCCGACCCAGCGAGATCGGTCCGGCGCCCGCGTTCGGCGCGACGATTCGGCTTACCGTCCCCTTGGCGGCGGACGCCGGCAGCGCGATGATGCGAAGGCCTCCCGCGCACCAGGCCCCGCGGGCGAAATCCGACGCGCCGCCCGGGCCGGACATCAAGCCGCCCGGTCCGACCTCCGCGTAGGCCTGACCCAGCAAATCGACCTCGAGCGCCGAATTGATCGCGACGAACGTGTCGATGTCCGCAATCACGCGCGGCGAGTGGGTGAACGAGACGGGCCGGAAGCGATAGGTCGGCCGCGCGACCGCGTCGTAGAGCCGCTTCGAACCGATCGCGACCCCGCCCGTCACCGCCGTCCCCGCGGCGAGCGCGCCGGCCTCCTCGAGATCCACGACCGCCTCCGCGATCAGCCCGGAGTGAACCCGCAATTCGCGATGTCCCGTCAAGGCGCGAAGGACCGCGGCGGGGATCTTTCCCAATCCCGTCTGCAGCGTCGCTCCGTCGGGAATCCAGCGAGCGACCTGCGTCGCGATCGCCTCGGCGACCGCATCCGCGCCCGCCTCGGAAAACCCCAGCAGAGGCTGGTCCTGTTCGGCGAAGGCGGCGATCTCAGAAAATGGAACGCCCGCCTCTCCATGCGTGCGCGGCATCGCGGGATTGAGATGAGCGATGCGCAGCGGGATTCTCGGCCAGAGCTCGGCGAGAAAATCGACGACCGGGCCGAAGCCGCAGCGACCATCGCCGTCGGGCGGCGACGCCATGAACAGCGCGGCGTCGATCGGGACCGTCCGCAACCGCGCGAGAATGTCGCCGTAACAGAGCGGCAGAAAGGTCACCGCCGCTCCGGCGGCTTTCAGCTCGGGCGTCATGAAGAACGTTTCGACGCGGCACGAAGGATTGGCGAGATAGGTGCGGGTGTTCAGACCGGGAATGAAGACTCCGGTGAAGGTCATCGCGCCCAACGCGCCGCCCGCCCGCATGACCGCGTCGGCGAGAAGCAACGATTCGCCGGAAGAGCCGAGCACCAGCGTGCGTCCCCCCTGCGGCAGCACGCTCGCCAAGTCCGCCGGATCGAAGCGCGCGGGAGTCATGGTGTCTCGCCGGCTCCGTCACTTCACGTATTTGTGGAAGTCGGGCTTGCGCTTCTCCTTGAAGGCGCGCACGCCTTCCTTCGATTCCTCGGTTTCGTAGAACAGCTTCACGGCGCTGAGCATGGCGAGGCTGATGCCGCGGATGTTCTCGCTGTCGGCGTTGAACGAGCGCTTGGCCAGCGCCAGCGCGGTCGGCGAGCGCTCGGCGAGAATGTCCGTCCAGGCTTTCACCGCCGCGTCGAGTTCGGCCAGCGGCACGACTTTGTTGACGAGGCCCATCTCGTAGGCCTCCTGCGCCGTGTACTGTTGGTTGAGGAACCATATTTCGCGCGCGCGCTTGTCGCCGATGTGGCGGGCGAGCAGGGCGGTGCCCCAACCCGGATCGACCGAGCCGACCTTCGGCCCGACTTGGCCGAACTTGGCGGTGTCGGCGGCGATGGTGAGATCGCACAGCGTCGCGAAGACGTGGCCGCCGCCGATCGCGAAGCCGTTGACGCGGGCGATGACGGGCTTCGGCACGTCGCGAATGGCCGACTGGAACTCGTCGATCGGCAGGCCGACAATGCCGCGCCCGTCATACTGGCCTTCATGGGCGCTCTGGTCGCCGCCGGTGCAAAAGGCCTTGTCGCCCGCGCCGGTCAGGACGATGCTCGATACGCCCTTGTCGTCGCCGGCCAACTGGAACGCCTTGATCAGCTCTTCCATCGTCTGGGCGCGAAAGGCGTTGTACAGTTTGGGGCGATTGATGATGACCCATGCGGCGCGCTCGCGCACCTCGTAGAGGATGTCTTCGAAAACGATTGAACCGCTCATATTGCTTGTCTCCCAGGCGCGTCGGCCGCCCGCCGCGCAAACGTCGATAAATTGCGATCTTCGAGAATTCCGTCAGATCATGTTCATCCCGCCGGCGACGGAAATGGTCTGACCGGTGATGAAACCGGCGTCGTCCGACGCCAGGAAGGCGACGATGCCGGCGTAGTCTTCCGGCTCGCCCATACGCTTCAAGGGAATGCCGCGCACCATCGCATCCTTCCACTTCACCGCCTGCTCGCCCTCGCCCAGGACCGCGGCCATCATCGGCGTGTTGGTCGGGCCGGGACAAACGGCGTTGAGCAACACGCCCTTGCTCGCGAGTTCGCGCGCGATCGATTTGGTGAAGCTGATCAGCCCCCCTTTGCATGCCGAATAGACGGCTTCGTTGCTGGTGCCGACGCGCGCCGCGTCGGAGGCGATGTTGATGATGCGGCCCGCGCGCCGTCCCGCCATCAGCGGCGCGACGACATGGTGCGTGTTGAGCGGCCCATAGAGGTTGATGCGGATGATCTTGTCCCAAAGCGCCTGATCGGTCGCCAGGAACGGCGTCGGGCGATCCCAACCGGCGTTGTTCACCAGCGCCCAGATCGGCCCGAGCTCCGACTCGACGCTTTCGACGGCGGACTTCACGGCGCCGTAGTCCCCGACATCCACCTCGTAGGTCTTGACGACGGCGTCGCCGGCCAGGCGCTCCGTTTCCTTGCCCGCTTCCAGCTTCAAGTCGAAAATCGCGACCTTGCAGCCCTCCTGAGCCAGTCTGAGACTCAGCGCGCGGCCGATCCCCTGTCCGCCGCCGGTTACGATTGCGACCTTGTCCGTCAATCCGCGCACGTTGAGTTCTCCCTGTCTTTCATCCGACCGCACCGACGTCCGAACTGTTCCCGTCGTCCGCCTCGGCCCCGGCCATCTCGAGCAATGTGCCCTTGAGCGTCGTCAGCGTTTCCGCGGCTTGATTAAGCGCGTCTTCCGAAATGCGGCTGAGGATTTCAAGTTCAATGGTTTCGACGCTCTCACGAATTGCTCTGACGGTTTTCGCGCCTGCCTGCGTGAGGTAGACGCGCCGCGCCCGGCCGTCACTTTGATCGGCGCGCCGTTCGACGAATCCAGCGGTCTCCATTCGGTCCAGCAGGCCGCCGATGGCGACCTTGGTGAGGTCGAGGTCGGCGGCGAGCGCCGTTTGCGTCATCCCGTCGCGCCGCGACAGAAAAGCCAGCACCCACCATTGCGATCGGGTGATGCCCAGCGGCTTGAGCGAGCGGTCCACCACGACGCGGCGCAGACGCGAGACGTCGTGAATGAGGAAGCCGAAACGAAGGCTGGTGTTCAGATCTCGCGCCAAGCTCATTTCCTCGAACGAAGGCCGCGCGGCCGCGAAGCGAAAATGCGCCGCTCGCCAACGGGACCGCGGGCCTCGGCCGCTTCGTCGAACGTCGCCAAATTATCCCCGCCTCCCCTTCATCAGCGGCCGATTCTTGAACATATCCCTCGCGATGATCGTCTTCATCACCTCGATCGACCCTCCGGCGATCTTCACGACGCGCGCGTCGGCGTAGGCGCGGCAGATCGGATATTCCCACATGTAGCCCCAGCCGCCGAAGAGCTGCAGGCACCGATCGACCGTCTCGCAGTGCAATTCGGACGTCACCATTTTCGCCATCGCGGCCTCGACCGCGTCGAGCTTGTCTTGCATGAACAGCTCGATGCATTTGTCGGTGAAGACGCGCGCCATGGTCGCCCGCGCCTTGAGGTCGGCCAACACGAACTGCGTGTTCTGGAAGTCGGCGATGGTTTGGCCGAACGCCTTGCGCTCGGAGGTGTAGTCCACCGTCCAGTCGATGACGGTTTCGGTGACGGTGGCCGAGCGGATCGCTTGCGCCAGGCGCTCCTGCGCCAGTTTCGTCATCATGTGCGCGAAGCCGCGACCCTCCTCGCCGAGCATGTTGCCGGCGGGCACGCGGACGTTCTCGAAGAACAATTCGGACGTGTCTTGCGCCTTCATGCCCAGCTTTTCGAGATTGCGCCCACGGTTGAACCCCGGGCGATCGGACTCGACGAGAAAAAGGGTGATGCCCTTGGCGCCGGCGCCGTTGTCGGTCTTGGTCGCCAGCACCACGACGTCGCACAATTGGCCGTTCGAAATGAAGACCTTTTGGCCGTTGATGACGAAATCGTCGCCGTCGCGAACCGCTTGCGTGCGCACCGCCTTCAAGTCGCTGCCGGCGTGCGGCTCGGTCATGCCGAGCGATCCGATCGCCTCGCCCTTGACCATCTTGGGAAGCCAGCGCTTCTTCTGATCCCCGGTTCCGAAGGACCGGATGTAGGTCGCGACGAGATCGGTGTGAATGAGAAAACCCGGACCGCTCGCGCCGACCCGCCACAGCTCTTCGAACACGACGACGTCGAAGAGATAGTCGAGACCGAGGCCGCCGTATTGCTCGGGCACGGTGCAGCAGAGCATCCCCTGCGCGCCGGCCTTCAACCACAATTCGCGCGGGACGATGCCGTCGCGCTCCCATTGCGCGTGGAACGGCGCGATTTCCTTCTCGACGAAGCGGCGAACCGTCGTTCGCCATATTTCGTGCTCTTCGCGGAACAGCGATCGCTCGATCATGACGTCACCCGCCCTTGCGACCTCATCATGATCCCTGCGTCCGTTGCGCCTTCTCACGTTGGGTCGATTTCTGGATCGCCTCGCGCGCGGCGCGCCATTGCTCGTCGGTCAGCGCGCTGAGATCGGCGAAGGTCCCGGGCCCGGCCAAATGCTGGCCGCCGTCGATCGCGATCGTCTGACCCGTCAGGTAATCGCAGCCGTCGGAAAGCAGGAAGACGATCAGGTTCTGCAATTCCTTCATCTGGCCGTAGCGCCGCAACGGCACCGTATCGGCGTTCGTCGCGCTCGACTTCGTATCGGGGATCGGATTGAGCTTTTCCCAGGCGCTTTCCGTCGGGAACGGCCCCGGCGCGGTGGCGTTGAGCCGAATGCCGTAAGGCCCCCATTCCACGGCGAGCGACATCGTCATGGCGTGCAGGGCGGTTTTCGCCATGGCGGAGGGCACGACGAAGGCCGATCCCGTCCAGACCCAGGTCACCAGATTGCTGACCACGGAGCCCTTCAATCCGCCGGCGATCCAACGCTTGCCCGTCGCCAAGGTGACGTGGAAGCTTCCGTCCATCACCGTCGAGGTGATGGCGCGAAAGCCGCGAGGGCTGATATCCTTGGTCGGCGCGATGAAATTGGCGGCCGCGTTATTGACGAGCCCGGTGAGCGGCCCGCTCTCCCAGATCGCGTCCATCATGCGTTCGACTTGATCGGCGTCGCGAATGTCGCAGACGTGACTGCGCGCCGGCGCCGGCCCGCACGCCGCGATCTCCTTCGCAGCGGCCTCGAGCACGCCGGCCCGGCGGCCGCAAATGTGGACCGCGGCGCCTCTGGCCGCCAAGGCCTTGCCGATTTCCTTGCCGAGACCTGTGCCGCCGCCGGTGACGAGAATGGACTTTCCAGCCAGCGCGTCGATACGGAATATGTCCATGCTCATAACGACGCAAACCCCTCGATTGCCGCGCCCGACGATATTGTGCGCCGGCATATCGTAATCCTATTTACAACTTTGCCGAAAGCTGTCAAGACCTGTCTTCGCGCGAGGACTGCGTAACGTGTCGGGGAGCGATGTGCAAAAGGTCGACGAGAGGTTTGTCGCTGGAGTCGGCGCTTACGCGCCGTTGCTGCGCTTGGAGCGGAGCGCGGCGAGCAGGGCTCTGAAGTTCTCCGGACTCGGCGGTCGAGCCGGCGGACGGCGCGCCGTGGCGGGATGGGACGAAGACGCTTTGACGATGGCGGTCGAAGCCGCTCGAAGCCTGACGGGCGCGCCTCGCGCCGTCGTATTCGCATCGACCTCGGCGCCGTTCATCGAGCGCTCGCACGCGACGTTGCTCGTCGACGCCTTGGCGCTCGATCGGGAAACGCGCACGAACGACGTTTCGGGCTCGCGGCGCTGCGCGGTCTCGGCCTTGCTCGACGCGCTGCTCGGCGCGCGCGAGACGCTGGTCGCGGCCGGTGAAAAGCGGTCCGCCAAGCCCGGCAGCCCGCAGCAGTTGGCGTTTGGCGACGGCGGCGCCGCGGCGTTGGCCTCCGATCGCGGCGCGGCGAGACTGATCGGCCACGCGAGCGTATCGCACGACCTCGTCGACATCTATGCATCGCGCGAGCATCCCGACCCTTACGCCGCCGAGGAGCGGTTCGTGCGCGAGACGGCCGTCGCGCGCGTCATGGTCCCGACCATCGAGAAGGCCTGCGCGATGGCCGGCGTCGGCCCGTCGAAAATCGCCTTCGCGGCGGTGCACGAACCGCTCGCGGGATGCTGGCGCGACATGGCGCGCGCAATGGGAATGACCGCGCCGAATTTGGCGAGCGACCTGACGCAGAGCCTGGGCGATTTGGGCGCCGCGCACGCGCTCTTCGCCTTTTCGATAGCCTGCGCGAAGGCGAAGCCGGGCGACCATATCCTGCTCGCGGGGTTCGGCAGCGGTTGCGACGCGCTCGTGTTCGAATTGATCGGCGCCATGCCGGGCGCGAACGAGGCCGCCGCCATGTTCCGCTCGGGCGTGGCGTTCGACGACTACGTCCGCTTCCTCAGCCTGACCGGTGAGTTGGATCTCGATTGGGGCGTCCGTTCCGAGTTCGCGCAGAAGGCCCAGGCGACCGTGCTCGAGCGTTACGGCCGCGACATGATCGGCTTCGTCGGCGGGCGCGATGCGAAAGGCAACGTCCAGTTTCCCAAGAGCCGCGTACCCGTGCGGCCGGACGCGGACGGGCCCGAACCCATGCAAGACGTTCGGCTCGCCGACGAGACGGCGCGAATTGTCTCGGCCACCGCCGACCGGCTGAACTTCACCCCCGATCCGCCGTTCTGGTTCGGCCTCGTCCAATTTGACAACGGCGCCCGCGTGATGATGGAATTCACCGATTTCGACGGCAAGGGCTTTTGCGTGGGCGACGCGGTGCGGATGCGGCTCAGGATCAAGTCGCACGACAAGAGGCGCGGCTTCAGAACCTATTTCTGGAAGGCGGCGCCGGCGCAACGCCCGCAGATCGAGGGCTGAACCGATGGCCAACGGAATCAAGGACAAAGTCGCCGTCGTCGGCATGGGCTGCACCGCATTCGGCGAACGTTGGGACAAGGGTCCCGATGACCTGATGGTCGACGCGTTCGAGGAGGCGCTGGCGGACGCCGGCCTCGAGCGGGCGCAGATCGAAGCGGCGTGGATGGGCAACGCCCTCGACGACATCAACGTCGGCAACAGCGCGTTGCCGCTCGCCCACGCGCTGCGGCTGAAGGGCATCCCGGTCTCGCGCGTCGAGAACATGTGCGCGACCGGCTCGGAGGCCTTGCGCGCGGCGAGCTACGCCGTCGCGTCGGGAGCGGTCGATTTCGCGCTGGCGCTCGGCGTCGAAAAGCTCAAGGACACCGGCTACGGCGGCTTGCCGCTGCGCACCAAGGGCCTAGCCAACGATCTCTGGATGCCCTACGGCTCGGCGCCCGGAACCTTCGCCCAGTTGGCCGGCGCCTATGGCGCCCGCCATGGGATCGCCAGCGCCGACCTCAAGCGCGCGATGGCGCACGTGAGTTGGAAGAGCCATCAGAACGGCGCGCTCAATCCCAAGGCGCACTTGCGCAAGGCCGTCGACATGGAGACGATCCTCGAGGCGCCGATGATCGCCGATCCCTTGGGGCTGTTCGACTGTTGCGGCGTGTCGGACGGCGCGGCTTGCGCGATTCTCACGACGCCGGATATCGCCCGCGGACTCGGGCGCGCCAATCCCGTCACGGTGAAGGCGATCCAGCTCTGCGCCAGCCATGGCTGGGAAATGCAATATGGCGCGTGGGACGGCAGCTTTGTCGCCACCACCCGGCAGGCGGCCAAGCGCGCCTATGCCGAAGCCGGAATCAGCAACCCGCGCGCCGATCTTTCGCTCGTCGAGGCGCACGACTGCTTCTCGATCACCGAGCTCGTGACGATGGAGGACCTCGGTCTGGCGGACGACGGGCGCGCGCCGTTCGAGATTCTCGACGGGCGATTCGACCGGGACGGCGCGCAGCCCTGCCAGATCGACGGGGGACTGAAGTGTTTCGGCCATCCGGTCGGCGCCTCGGGACTGCGCATGGCGTACGAAATCTACAGCCAGTTGCTCGGACGCGCGGGCGAGCGCCAGCGCGCGCGCGTCGACATGGGGCTGATTCACAATCTCGGCGGGGCGCCGTTCAACAGCGTCGCCGCGGTATCGATCCTCGGACGATTGCGCTGAAGGAGCGGCGATATGGCCGGAAGGTATTTTGAGCAGTTCGAAGTCGGTCAGACCTTCGTTCACGAGATTCGTCGAACGGTGACCGACATGGACAACATCCTGTTTTCCGCCCTGACCTACAATCCCGCGGCGATTCATATCGACCACGAATACGCGAAAACGACGGAGTTCGGTCGGCCCCTGATCAACTCGATCTTCACGCTCGGGCTCATCGTCGGTCTTTCCGTGCAGGACACGACCCTGGGAACGACGGTCGGCAATCTCGGCTGGGAGGACGTCGCCTTTCCCAAGCCGGTGTTCGCGGGCGACACGATTCGCGCAGAAACCAAGGTGGTCGCCCTGCGCGACAGCAAGTCGCGGCCGAACCAAGGCATCGTGACGTTCGAACATCGCGGCTTCAACCAGCGCGACGAAGTCGTTGCGACCTGCCGGCGCGTCGCCCTGATGTTGCGGAAGCCGACATGAGACTGCGCTCTCTTCTCTTCGTGCCCGCCGACAGCGAACGCAAATTCGCGCGCGCGGCGCAATGCGGCGCCGACGCGCTGATCCTCGATCTGGAAGATTCGGTCGCGCCGGCGCAAAAGGCCGCCGCGCGCGCTTACGTCGCGGCGCTGCTCGACGAGAAGTCCGCCCGCCACTGGGCGTTCTTCGTGCGGGTGAACGCGCTCGACACCGGCCTGACGCTCGACGACATGGCCACCGTCGTCAAGCCGGGCCTCGATGCGTTGCTGATCCCCAAGGCCAACGGCGCATCCGACATCGAGCGCATCGGCCATTATCTCGACGCCTTGGAAGCCAAGGCCGGCATGAAGCCGGGCGCGGTCAGGCTCGCCGTCGTTTCCACGGAGACGCCGAAGGCCATGTTCAATCTCGGCTCCTATTCTCCCGCCCATCCCCGGCTCGTCGGTCTGACCTGGGGCGCGGAGGACCTCGGCGCCGCGATCGGCGCGACCGACAACAAGGAGCCCGACGGGAACTGGACCTTCCCCTACAAGGTCGCTCGCGCGCAGTGCCTGTTCGCCGCCGCCGCCGCCGAGGTCGCGCCGATCGACACGCTCTATGCGAATTTCAAGGACGGCGCGGGGCTGGAGCGCGATTGCCGCGCCTCGCGTCGCGACGGCTTTACCGGACGAGTCGCCATCCACCCCGATCAAATCGCCACGATCAATCGATGCTACTCGCCTTCCGAGGCCGAGATCGCCCAAGCCCGCAGGATCGTCGAGGCGTTCGAGGCCAACCCCGGCGTCGGCACGCTCGGGATCGACGGCAAGATGGTCGACATCCCTCACCTGAAGGCCGCGCGAAAGACGTTGGCGTCGTGTTGACAAGGACCGATCGTTCGGGAGCAACGACGAGATGACGACAGCAAGGCCCCTGCCGACCGAGGACGAGCGCAACGCCATTCGCGAGGGCGTGCGCGCGGTGGTCAGCCGATTCGACGACGACTATTGGCTCGAACGCGACGAGGACGGCAGGTTCCCGCATGAATTCCACCGGGCCATGGCCGAAGGCGGGTGGCTTGGAATCACCATGCCGGAGGAATATGGCGGCGCCGGCCTCGGCGTCACCGAAGCCGCGATCATGATGCACGAAGTCGCCAGCCACGGCGGCGCGATGGCGGCCGCCTCGACGGTTCACATCAACCTCTTCGGACCGCATCCGATCGTCGTCAAGGGCACGCCGGAGCAAAAGGCGCGCTGGGTCCCGCGGCTGATTTCCGGCCAGGACCAGTGCTGCTTCGGCTTCACCGAGCCGGACGCCGGCCTCAACACCACCCGCATCAAGACCTTCGCCGAAAAGGTCGAGGGCGGGTATCTCGTTCGCGGGCAGAAAGTCTGGACTTCGACCGCGCAGGTCGCCAACAAGATCATGCTGCTGACGCGCACGACGAAATACGAGGACTGCGCGCGGCCGACCGACGGCATTACGATCTTCTACACCGACCTCGACCGAGCCAAGATCGACGTTCATCGCATCCCGAAGATGGGCCGCAAGGCGGTCGACTCGAATGCGATCTTCATCGACGGGCTGTTCATCCCCGAAGAGGATCGCATCGGCGAAGAGGGCAAAGGCTTTTCGTACATTTTGCACAGCCTCAATCCGGAGCGCGTGCTGGTCGCCGTCGAGGCGATCGGCATCGGGCAGGACGCGCTGCGCCGCGCGGTGCGATACGCCAGGGAACGCGTCGTCTTCGACCGGCCGATCGGACAGAACCAGGGCATCCAGCACCCGCTGGCGGAGAAATGGATGTACCTCGAATCCGCGTGGCTGATGGCGATGCGGGCGGCCGAACTCTACGACACCGGACGTCCCTGCGGCGCCGAAGCCAACAGCGCAAAATTCCTCGGCGCGCGCGCGGGCCACGACGCCGCATGGCAGGCCGTGGCGACGCACGGCGGCTTCGGCTACGCCAAGGAATACCACGTCGAGCGCCTCTATCGCGAAGCTTCGCTGACGCGGCTCGCGCCGATCACCGAGCAACTCATCATGTGTTTCATCGCGGAGAAGGTTCTCGATCTTCCCAAGAGCTACTGAGGCGAAGAGACATGGGCGTCATGGATGGAAAGGTCGCGCTGGTGACCGGCGCGGGGCGCGGCGTCGGGCGCGGCGTCGCGCTCGATCTCGCCAACGCCGGCGCGGCGGTCGTCGTCAACGATCTCGGCGTGACGCTCGGCGGCGAAGCCGCTGAGGCTTCGCCCGCGCAAGAGGTGGCCGACGAAATCATCGCCGCGGGCGGGCGGGCCGTGGCCAATCGCGACAGCGTCGCGAGTTGGGATGGCGCTCAGTCGATGGTGCGAGCCGCGATCGACGCGTTCGGGCGCATCGACGCGCTGGTGAACAACGCCGGCAATCTGCGCGACAGCTTGTTCCATAAGATGACCGAAGAGGAATTCGACGCCGTCGTCGCGGTCCATCTCAAAGGCGGGTTCAACGTCAGCCGAGCCGCCGCGCCCTATTTCAAGGGGCAGGCTTCCGGCGCCTACGTCCACATGACGTCGACGTCCGGCCTGATCGGCAATTTCGGGCAGGCGAACTATGCGGCGGCCAAGCTCGGCATCGTCGGTCTGTCGAAATCGATCGCGCTCGACATGCAACGTTTCAATGTTCGCTCCAACGCCGTCGCGCCGTTCGCCTGGACGCGGATGATCGACTCGATCCCGGCGGACACCCCCGAACAGCAACGGCGCGTCGAAGGTTTGAAGAAACTCGTGCCCGAGAAGATCGCGCCGTTCGTCACGGCGTTGCTCAGCGACGCCGGCGCGCATGTCACCGGGCAGATTTTCGGCGTGCGCAACAACGAGATCTTCCTCTTCTCGCAGCCGAGGCCGATCCGCGCGGCTCATACGTCGGACGGCTGGACCGCGCAGAGCGTGGCCGAGCGCGTCTTTCCGATGTTCGCGAACGACTTCTACCCGCTGCATCGCTCGGGCGACGTGTTCGCGTGGGATCCCGTTTGACGCCATGCCGATCCAGCCCGAGCGACTGCTGAACCACCGCTTCGAGGATCTTGCGCAGACCTATGCGCCCCGCGACGCGATCCTGTATGCGCTCGGTGTCGGGCTCGGCCGTGACCCCTGCGATCGCGGCGACCTCGCCTATCTCCTGGAGACCGGCCTCCAGATTCTGCCGACTTTCGCGGTTACGCTGGCCTCGCCGGGCATGTGGATCGCGGCTCCCGAGTTCGGCGTCGACTTCGCAAAATTGGTCCATGCCGAGCAGGCCGCGTCGTTTCATGCCCCCCTTCCGCCGACGGCCGACGTCGTCGCGCGGGCGCAGGTCATCTCTCTCACCGACCGCGGCCCGGGACGCGGCGCGGTCCTGGTGCTGGAGCGCAGCATTCGCGATGCGACGGGCGGGGCGCACTACTGCACGCTCCGACAGACGCTGTGGTTGCGCGGCGACGGCGGTTTTGGCGGCTCGCGACATTTGTCCGCGCCCTCCGTCGTTCCTGATCGCGAGGCCGAACGACGCGCGAGCGCGCCGGTGAGCTCGCGCGCGGCGCTCATCTATCGGCTGTCGGGTGACAGGAATCCGCTGCACGCCGATCCCGACACCGCGAGACGCGCCGGATTCGACCGCCCGATCCTGCATGGGCTGGCCACTTACGGCATGGCCTGCGTCGCCGTCGCGCGCGCCTGTGGCCATGCGCCGGGCCGCGTCAAGGCGCTTCGGTGCCGCTTTTCCGGCGTCGTCTTTCCCGGCGACTTCATCGACTTCAGGATTTGGAACGCGGAGAATCGGGCGATGTTTCAGGCCTTCGTCGGCGAACGCAAGGTGCTCGATCAGGGCCTCGCCACATTCGAGGCCGCCCAATGAGAGGCGATCCCGGATTGGCCGGCCGATTGCGAGAAAAGCTCCGGCTGCCGGTCATGGCGGGCCCGATGTTCATCGCCTCGACCGCGGACCTCGTGATCGCGCAATGCAAGTCCGGCATCATCGGCTCGATGCCGGCGCTCAATCCGCGCACCAGCGCGGAATTGGACGAGAATATCGCACGGATCGAGCGGCAGCTCGCCGGCTGCGCCGTTCCGTTCGCGATCAATCTGGTCGCCCATCGGACCAACGACAGGCTCGAGGCCGACCTTGCGATCGTCGTGAAGCATCGAGTCCCGATCGTCGTTCTCGCTTTCGCCGCCGACGCCGCGATCGTCGACGCCATCCACGCCTACGGCGGGCTCGTCTTCAACGACGTCATCAGCGATCGTCACGCGCGCAAGTGCGCGGACATCGGCGTCGACGGCGTCATCGCGGTCGCTTCCGGCGCGGGAGGCCACACGGGCAGCGTCTCCCCCTTCGCGCTGGTCGCCGAGATCCGCGAATGGTGGCAGGGGCTCCTGATCCTGTCGGGCTGCATGCGACCGGACGGGCGGTTCTGGCGGCCGAAGTCCTCGGCGCGGACCTCGCCTACGTCGGTTCGCCGTTCCTGGCGTCCGCCGAGGCCAACACGCAACCCGAGTTCAAGCAGATGATCATCGACAGCAGCGCCAAGGACATCGTGGTCACCAATGGCTTCACCGGCGTCGACGCCTCCTTCCTGCGCCCGTCGATCTTGGCGAACGGCCTCGATCCGAAGACGCTCGTCCGGCCCCACGGGATCGGCGTCAATGTCTCCGGCGGCGGATCGAACAAGAAGGCGTGGCGCGACATCTGGAGCGCCGGTCAGGGCATCGGGGCGGTCAAGTCGTCCGGCCCGGCCGGCGACTATATCGATTGGCTGGCGGCCGACTACGCGCGGGCGCGCAGCGCGATGGGCATGGCGCGAACATGATCAACCGGCAGGTCGTCCTCGCCGCCCGGCCCAAGGGGGTCGCGCAGGCCGAGCACTTCGCCGTCGTCGAGGCGCCCGTGCGGCCCCCCGCGGACGGCCAAGTCCTCGTCCGCAACAATTTTCTCTCGGTCGAACCGGCGATGCGCGGCTGGATCGCCGACGTCGGCAATTATTCGGCGCCGGTCGAGATCGGCGCCGTGATGCGCGCGCTCGCGGTCGGCGAAGTCGTCGAATCGCGCGATCCCCGTTGGCGGCCGGGCGACGTGGTCGCCGGATGGTTCGGATGGCAGGAGCTGGCCTGCGTCGACGCGGGCGCCGTCGTCAGAAGGGTGGCGGAGATCGATCTGCCGCGCTCGCTCGCGCTCGGCGTGCTGGGGATCAACGGCGTGACCGCGCTGCTCGCGCTGAAAGGGGTCGGCGAACCCAAGCCCGGAGAGACGGTGCTGGTCTCCACCGCCGCCGGGGCGGTGGGCTCCGCCGTCGGCCAGATCGCGAAGATCATGGGTTGCCGCACGGTCGGCGTCGCCGGCGGAGCGGAAAAGACGGCGCTATGCCGCGACCTCTACGGTTACGACGCCGCAGTCGACTACAAGGCTCCCGGCTTGGCCGAAGCGCTGGACGCGGCCTGCGCCGGCCCCGTGCACGTCTATTTCGACAACACCGCCGGCGCGATCAGCGACGCGGTCTATCCCCGGCTCGCCGTGGGGGCGCGCGTCGTGGTTTGCGGCACGGCGTCGATTCCGTCATGGGAGCCCTGGCCGATCGGCCCTCGCATCGAGCGGCATCTGCTGGTCAAGCGCGCGCGCATGCAGGGGTTCGTGATCTTCGACCACATGGATCGCTATGAAGCCGCGGTGAGCGAGCTCGCCGACCTGGTTCGCTCCGGCCGGCTTCGTCATCAGGAGGACGTCCTCGAGGGTTTGGAGGCTTGTCCCGACGCGCTCGCCGGGCTCTACCGCGGCGAGAACAAGGGCAAGCGCATCATCCGGCTCTGAACCGCGCGCGCGAAATTCTGTCAACGATCCTCGTAGCGCGGCCGTCGCTTTTTCCGGAACGCGTCGACCGCCTCCTTTTGGTCGGCGGTCTCCAGCAGGATCACCTGTTGGCGGTCTTCGAGCGTGAGCGCCGCCTCGAGGCTGGGCGCGTCGACTTCGGCGTTGAGGGTTTCCTTGGTCATGCGAAGACCCATCGGCGAAGCGGCCAGCATGTCCTCGGCGAGCTCCAGCCCGGTTTCGAGAAGCTTGTCCTCGGCGACGACGTCGCTGACGAGTCCGACGGCCTTGGCGCGTTCGGCGTGAATGAAACGCCCGGTCAGCAACAGTTCCGAGGCGACGGACAAGCCGATCAGGCGCGGCAGCAAATAGCCGGAGCCCATGTCGCAGCCGCCGACGCCGACCTTGAGATAGGCGGCGTTGAGACGCGCGTTCGGAGCGGCGAACCGCACGTCGCAGGCCAGCGCCAGCGAGAAGCCGGCGCCGCAGGCGGCCCCGTGCAGAAGGCCGATGATCGGCTGCGGGCACGAGCGCATCAGCTTGATCAGGCCGGAGTAGAGCTTCTGCATCGACATCTGGCGCTGCGGCCGGCCTGCTCCCGGCGCGACGAAGGCGACCGACCCGAGGTCCGCCCCCGCGCAGAAGGCGCGCCCGTTGGCGCGCAGGATGACGACCCGCACGTCGAGGCGCCGGCTCAAGCCGCTGAAATACTCGGTCGCCTCCTCGATCATCGTCGGAGTGACCGCGTTGAGCGCGTCGGGGCGGTTGAGCGAGAGGATCTCGATCGGTCCACGCGTCTCGACGACGAGAGTGGTGAAATTTTTCATGCCATCAACCTACCGATCCTGGCGTCCTAATCGCTTCCGCGGGAAATCTCGTCGAACATCGGTTTCGCGCTGGTCGAAATTTCCCATTTCAACTGCCGCTGGATGTAGCGCGCGACGATTTCGTCGGCGCGCGCGACCGCCGCGGCGGGCGCGGTCTTCCCGTCAGTCGCGAGCCAGTCGATGAGTTCGCAGATTCGCGCGTCGCCCTGATCGCGCATCGCCTCGAGCTCCGATTCGGTCGGCACGCCCGGCGGGGCGCGGACCGCCGGCGCGGGCGCGCCCGGCAGTTCGCCGACGACGGCCTCGAGCTCCCGGCTCGCTTCCTCCAACGCGCGAATCTGTTCGACAAGAAAAGCGTTGGACCACGACGCGCGAAGCCGGATGCTGTTCAGCATGTAGATCACGCCAAAGGCCTGGCCGCGCGCGAAATCGCCTTCGACATGGGGAATGATCTCGCGCCGCAGGGTCGCCACCATGCCGTCGATCAGCCGCGGAAGGGAATTGTTCATTTCGAACGCTCCAGCGTCTTCTCGATCTGCCGAAAGACCGGCGCCATTTGCGTCGCCATCGCGGGCATGCGCATGTCGTCGAAGCGGCCGTCCTCGAAACATCGCGCCGCCGCCATGTGAGTGAGCCCGAGCTTCAAGAGCGAAAAGACGATGTAGAAGCGCAACGCCTGGCGGTCGACGGAGAAACCCGCGAGCGCCTCGTAGCGCGAAAGAAACTCCTCTTCGCTCGCCAGGCCGCAGACGAGGCCGGTGCCGGCGCGATATTGCGGCAGGAACGCCCAGCCGATGTCCTCGACGGGATCGCCGAGATGAACGAGCTCCCAGTCGAGCATCGCGGTCATGCGATTGTCGCGCTCGAGAAAGTTTCCCAATCGATAGTCGCCGTGCACGATGGCGAGGCGAGGCGCTTTCGGCTGATTCAGGCTGAGCCAGGCGAAGGCGCGATGGGCCATCGGATGCGGCCGCATGGCCCAGCGCTGAAATCGCTCCCGCCATTGCTCGATCTGCAGCGCAGCAACGTTGCTCTCGTTGACGCCCTCGCCCCAACTGGCGAGGTCGGTCGCCCGCCAGTCGAAGTTGTGAAGCGCGGCCAGCGCGTCGATGAAATCGCGCGCCAGGCTTTCGCGGCGTGCGCCGTCCAGCCCCTTGTTCGCCTGGCCGCCCCAGGGAAGCGGCGTATCGCCGTCGACCCTCTGGCACAGGAAGAACGGCGCGCCGAGGATCGCGGGATCGTCGCTCGCCGCGAAGACGCGCGGCACCGGAACGCCGCTCCCTTGCAAGGCGCTCAGCGACTTGAATTCGGGCATCGCGCTATAGGGCGCATACAATCCGTAGGGCGGGCCCATGCGCAGGATGAGACGCGAGCCCGGCGGATAGCCGGTCACGTCGACGCCGTAGGTGATCCATGAGAAACCCGCGGGGAACCTGACGAAGCTGTCGACTGTGACCGCGGCCCCGACTTGGGCGCCGAGATAGGCGCCCAGACGCGCCCGCAGCTTTTCGACATCGTCCGCGAAGGCGCCGGCTCGAGACGCCTCGCCGCTCGCAACCCCACGCGCGCGGTCTTCCGGCCGGCGCGGCTGTCGTTGCTGTTCGGATGCTTGAGTCATGCCCGGTCCGTCGCCTCGCACGCCCGCTCGTTGTCGCCGTCTCGGCGGGTCGGGGACCAGCGTCAGCCGTTCCCTCCATCGTCTCGCTTCGAGCGTGCGTCCCGGCGCCCGCCAAGTCAGTGATACACTAGCACATCAATATTGGCGCGGCAACGCTGCGCTCGTCGGAACGTCACAAGCCCCGGCCAAGACAGGCTACGCGCGCCGTCACGACGCTTCACCGCTTCGGCGGGGCAAATTCGGCTGGACAGCGTTCGCGTACAGATGGTACGCTAGCTAATGGGTCGGCCATCGACGCGCGTCGCGAGATCGGCGGCCGAGCAGCGAGATGGTCCGGCGCTTGGCGAATAACGCCGGTCTCGCGGTCCAGAAACGGCTCGATCCGTCGGCGCGATGAGACGGAACTGAAACGAGGACGGTTCGCCTATGATTGCCAATGAAGACCAAGCCGCCATCCGCGATCTCGCCCGGCGTTTCGCGCGGGAACGCCTGGCGCCGCACTACCAGGCGCGCGAGGCGGCCGGGGTTCTCGATCGCGAACTGGTGCGCGAAATGGGTGGCCTTGGGCTGCTCGGCGTCGATTTGCCCGAGTCGTACGGCGGTCTGGGGGCGCCCGGCGTCACCGCGGGCATCATCGCGGAGGAAATCGCCTACGGCGACTTCAACGTCAGTTCCGTCCCAGTCAACGTCTCGCTGCTCGGCGCGATCATCATGGGAAGCGCCTCGCCGCACGTCGCCGCTCATTGGCTGCCGCGCATGATCAGCGGCGAGGCCCTGCTCGGCATTTGCGTGACCGAGCCGAGCGCCGGTTCCGATGCGGCCAATCTGACGCTTCGCTGTCGGCGCGACGGCGACCATTACGTTCTCTCGGGGGAAAAGACCTCAATCACGTTCGCCGACTGCGCGGACGCCTTCATCGTCTTCGCGCGCACGGGAAGTCCCGACAGCGGCGCGGCCGGCATCACCGCGTTGATCGTTTCCGCCGACACGCCCGGCGTGTCGCGCAACCGGTTCAACGACCTCGGCAGCCGGATCATCGGACGCGGGTCGGTCTTCTTCGACGGCGCGCGCGTTCCCGTCGAAAACCGTCTGGGCGCGGAAAACCAGGGCTTCACCCATGTCATGCGAGGCTTCGACTACAGCCGCGCGCTCATTGCGCTGCAATGCGTCAGTTCCGCGCAGGCGTCGATCGACGAAGCCTGGGAGTACACCAAGACGCGCACCGCCTTCGGCGCCCCGATCGCTCAATATCAAGGCGTAACCTTTCCGCTCGTCGAGGGGGAGACTCTGCTCGCGGCGGCGCGCCAGCTCTCCTACCACGCGCTGGCGCTGCGCGACGCCGGACTGCCGCACACGGCGGAGGCGGCGATGGTCAAGTGGCTCGGCCCGAAGACCGCATTCGACGTCATCCATCAGTGCCTACTGACGTTCGGGCATTACGGTTGGTCCAAGGATCTGCCGCATCAGCAGAGGCTGCGCGACGTGATGGGCCTGGAGATCGGCGACGGCACCGCCGGCATCATGAAGTTGATCGTCGCGCGCGAACGCGTCGGCCGCATCGCGGTGCAATACGCCAAGCGCTGAAGCGAGGGCGACGATGCGAGGCGGTCGCGCGATCGATGGCTCAGTCGGCTTTCGGAAAACGCGTTGTGTTGGAGAGGCGGCATGAATGTGACTACGCCCGTCGGCGCCGCGGAGCATGCGCCGACAGTCTATCGTCCCCGGCATACGGTCCGCTTCATAACGGCCACGAGCCTCTTCGACGGCCATGACGCGGCGATCAACGTCATGCGCCGCCTGCTGCAGGCGACGGGCGTCGAAGTGATCCATCTCGGCCACAACCGATCGGTCGACGAGATCGTCACCGCGGCCATCCAGGAGGACGTGAACGGCATCGCGGTGACGTCCTACCAGGGCGGGCATATCGAGTTCTTCAAATACATGATCGATCTGTTGCGCGAGGCCGGGGCCGGCGAGATCAAGGTCTTCGGCGGGGGTGGCGGAGTCATCGCGCCCAGCGAGATGGCCGAACTGCACGAGTATGGCGTCACCCGTCTCTATTCGCCGGAAGACGGCCAGGCGATGGGCCTCCAGGGCATGATCGACGACGTCGTCGCCCGCTCCGATTTCGATGTCGCGCGCCGCGCGCCCGCCGACCCGACAGCGCTCGCCGCGGGCGACCGACGCGCCCTCGCTCACGTCATCACTGCCCTGGAGAACGATGCGTGCCCGGCCCGCGTCAAGGCCGTCGTTTCGGCTGCGGGCGCGAGGGCGGTCCCGGTTCTCGGGGTCACGGGGACGGGCGGCTCGGGCAAGTCGAGTCTCGTCGATGAATTGATCCGGCGATTTCGACTCGACTACCAGGACGCGTTGCAAATCGCCGTTCTGGCCGTCGATCCGTCGCGGCGCCGCTCGGGCGGGGCGCTGCTCGGCGACCGCATCCGCATGAACGCGATCAACCACCCCAACATCTACATGCGCTCCCTGGCGACGCGGAGCGCCGGCTCGGAACTCTCCCACGCCCTGCCCGACGCGGTCGCTGCCTGCAAGGCGGCCGGCTTCGATCTCATCATCGTCGAGACCTCGGGCATCGGCCAGGGCGACGCGGCGATCACCACGCTCGCCGACCGCTCCGTCTACGTGATGACGCCCGAATTCGGCGCCGCGAGCCAGTTGGAAAAGATCAACATGCTCGACTTCGCCGATTTCGTCGCCATCAACAAATTCGAACGGCGCGGCGCCGAAGACGCCATGCACGACGTTCGCAAGCAATATCAGCGCAACCGCGGCCTGTTCGACCGACAGGCCGAAGAGATGCCCGTCTTCGGCACGATCGCCGCGCGCTTCAACGACGACGGAGTCACCGCCCTCTACCAGGCGATCGTGGCCGGGCTCGGCGAGTTCGGCTTCCGGGCCGGAGGATTCCTGCCGCGCGTCGAGACGAAACAAGCCTCGGCCGCTCGCGCGATCGTGCCTTTCGAGCGCTCTCGCTATCTCGCCGAGATCGCCGACGGCGTGCGTTCGTATCATCGTCGCGCCAACGAGCAATGCGAGGCGGCGCGCGATCGCCAAGCGCTTGGCCGAGCGGCCGCGATCTTCGCCGAGAGCGGTCGCGACGCGGGCGATTTCGACAGGCTCATCGCCGCGAAGGACCAAGCGCTGACATCGGAGAACAGGCAGCTCTTGGCGGCATGGCCGGCCACGGTGAAGAGCTATGAGGGAGAGCAATTCGTCACCGAGGTTCGCAGCCGGCGGCAGCGGACGGAACTGACGACCACCACCTTGTCCGGCACCAAAGTGAGAAAGGTCGTCCTGCCCCGCTGGCGGAGCGAAGGCGACATCCTTCACTGGCTGCTGCGGGAGAACGTTCCCGGGTCCTTCCCGTTCACGGGCGGCGTTTTTCCGTTCAAGCGGGAAAACGAGGACCCGACGCGGATGTTCGCGGGCGAGGGCGACGCGTTCCGCACCAATCGTCGGTTTCACCACCTTTCGCAAGGGATGCCCGCCAAACGTCTGTCCACCGCTTTCGACTCGGTCACGCTTTACGGCTCTGACCCCGACGAGCGGCCGGACATTTACGGCAAGGTCGGCAATTCGGGAGTCTCGATCGCCACCCTCGACGACATGAAGGCGCTCTATGCCGGCTTCGACCTTTGCGACCCCGCCACGTCGGTCTCCATGACCATCAACGGCCCGGCGCCGACGATCCTGGCGATGTTCTTCAACACCGCCGTCGATCAGCAGATCGAACGCTTCCGACAGGACAACGGACGCGAGCCGGACGAAGAGGAAGCGCGGGCCTTGCGGGCCAGGGTGCTCGCCACCGTCCGAGGCACGGTGCAGGCCGACATATTGAAGGAGGACCAGGGCCAGAACACCTGCATCTTCTCGACCGACTTCGCGCTCAAGCTGATGGGCGACATCCAGGAGTATTTCGTCTCCAACGACGTGCGAAACTTCTACTCGGTGTCGATTTCCGGCTACCACATCGCCGAGGCCGGGGCCAACCCTATCTCGCAGCTCGCCTTCACGCTCGCCAACGGCTTCACCTATGTCGAGGCCTACTTGGCTCGCGGCATGCAGATCGACGATTTCGCGCCCAACCTGTCGTTCTTCTTTTCCAAGGGCATGGACGCCGAATACGCCGTGATCGGCCGCGTCGCCCGCCGCATTTGGGCCATCGCCATGAAACACCGCTACGGCGGCGCCGAGCGTTCGCAAAAGCTCAAGTACCACTGTCAGACGTCCGGACGGTCGCTGCATGCGCAGGACATGTCGTTCAACGACATCCGCACGACGCTCCAGGCGCTGCTCGCCGTCTACGACAATTGCAATTCGCTGCACACCAACGCCTTCGACGAAGCGATCACGACGCCGACCGAGGAAAGCGTGCGCCGCGCCGTCGCCATCCAGCTGATCCTGAACCGCGAATGGGGACTGGCGAAGAACGAGAACCCGAACCAGGGATCGTTCATCATCGAGGAGCTCACCGACCTCGTCGAAGAGGCGGTGCTGCGCCAGTTCGACGCCATCGCCGCCCGCGGCGGCGTTCTCGGCGCGATGGAGACCGGATACCAGCGCAACAAGATCCAGGACGAGTCGCTGTATTACGAACACAAGAAGCACGACGGAACCCTGCCCATCATCGGCGTCAACGCGTTCCAGGGCGCCGCAACAGAGGCCTCGGCCGCCTGCGGGCTCGTGCGGTCCACCGAAGCCGAGAAGCAGTCTCAAGTCGACCGCTTGCGCCGATTCCACGCCCGTCATGCCGGGCAGGCGGGAGAAGCGCTGGCCCGCCTGAAGCAGGCGGCGATCGATAACGAAAACATATTCGGCGCTCTGATGGACGCGGTCAGATGCTGCTCGGTCGGCCAGATCACCAACGCCCTGTTCGAGGTCGGCGGGCAGTACCGGCGTAACTTGTGAGAGGCGCGGCCAAGGGACGCTACCATGTGAACGGGCGCATCGCGGGCGCTGTCGTCGTCGCCGAACCGTCGCCGCCCGCGCCGAAGCGCGATGTTTTCGCTTGCGCGTGCGATATTCACGAGTATCATAAGCACGTGTACGAATATTCGGCGCACGGCGAGGCCTGTCGGAAAACTGGTATGTCGCAGCGTCCGCCGAGGTCTCTTCGTTTCTCGAGACCTTGGCGGGGCGTGGCGCCGGGGCTGCAAGAGGGAAACGCGGAGGAGGATGCGATGCGGGCGGGCGACAAGCTGATGCTTGAAACGATGGTGTTGGAGCGGCCTTCACCCGGCGTCGTCGTGCTCACGCTCAATCGGCCGGACCGGCTGAACGCCATGACCATGCGCATGTTCGACGAGCTGATGGATGTTCCGCAGGCGTTGAAGCTCGAGGACGAACTGCGCGTCGTCATCATGACGGGCGCAGGGCGGGGGTTCTGCTCCGGCTACGATCTCGCCAACATCGACGAGATCACCCGCCTCGGGATCCGGAATTTTCTGAAATTTCAGGAGTTGGCGGCCGGCGGGCTCGCGGCCCTCCGCGCCTTGCGCGTGCCTGTGATCGCCGCCGTCAATGGACCCGCGACCGGAGGCGGCCTCGCTCTCGCTTTGGTGGCGGACATTCGCCTTGCCGCGCCCGAGGCGACGTTCAACGCCGCGTTCGTGAAGATCGGTCTCTCTTGCGGAGAGTTGGGCACGTCATGGGCGCTGTCGCGCCTCGTAGGCTCGGGATTGGCGTCCGAAATCGCCTTCACCGGCCGTTTCGTCGACGCGGAGGAGGCGGCGCGGATCGGCCTCGTCAATCGCGTGTGCGCGCCGGGCGCGCTGATGAGCGACGCCTTGGCGATGGCGCGACAGATCGGCGCGAATTCGCCGGGAGGCGTGCAACTCTCCAAGCGCGCGCTGCAGGCGAGCCTCGAGATACCCTCCTACGCCGCCGCGATGGAAATGGAGAACCGCGGCCAAGCTCTGCTGTCGCGCGGCCAGGACATGCTCGAAGCGCTGGCGGCGTTCAAGGAAAAGCGTCCGGCCAACTTCACGGGGAACTGAACGATGAACGCCATGCCGCCTCTTAAGGTCAGAACGGCGCCGGAAACGCCGGACGCCGGCTATGAGCCGCACGACGATCTGCGCCACCGTCCCGCTCCCGGCGGCAAGATGCGCGACTCCCTCTTCTGGGAAATGATCATGCCGGACGAGCGCCTCGGCTTTCAGGCCTATCTCTACCTCACCGGCGCCGGCAAGGCGGGTTTCAACGTCGCGGTGTGGGGACCGGATCCCAGCAAGGAGGTTCTCGACCTCGTTCAGGGGGACATCCCCGACGGCATGGATTTCGACGACTTCAAGTTCGGCGGCCTCGCGCTGACGCAGCGGCAACTGCGACGCACGGCGACGCTGCGCTACGCAAGCTCGACGATCAAGCTCGAGTTCGACTATTCCGCGCTGCACGAGACGTTCAGCTACAAGCAGAATCGCGACGGGCTGCCCGATTGGTTCGCCATCAATCGATTCGAGCAGACCGGCTGGGTGAAGGGTTTTCTCGAATTCGGCGGCCGGCGAATCGAATGGAACCGCGTCGGCCATCGCGACCATTCCTGGGGCGTGCGCAATTGGGGCGTGCCGCACCATTGGAAATGGATCATTGCCTATACGCCGGACGGCGAGCGGATCGTCAACGGCTGGATATGGATCGCCAAGGGCGAGTGGGGGTTCGGCGGCTACGTCGTGCGCGACGGCGAAATGCTTCCGGTGTCGCACATCAAGCATCACGCCGAGTACACCGAAGACATGCTGCAGAAGCGTCTGGAAGCGGATATCCACGACGTGCGCGGCGGGGTGACGCGTCTGGAGTTGGACAGCTTCGGCGTCGCCAAGCTGCCCACCAACGACAAGATGGACACGATCATCTACGAAGCGGCCTGCAACGCCTCGATCGACGGCCATGCCGGCGCCGGCCAGTTCGAAACCCACTGGCCGAAGAAGTATCTCGAGCATCTCGTCGCCGCCAACAAGAAGCGGTGACGGCGAACGCCGCGACCGCTTAGAGGCGCGCGCGGCTCAAGCGGCCCCGAACGCTCCCTCCGCGCGAAGAGCGGCGACTTCCGCGGCGGCGAAGCCCCACGACGCCAATGTGCCGGCGTCGTCCTTTCCCGCCGGCGTGGGAAGCCGCGGTTTTTCCGGCGCCGTGCGGCTGAAACGCGGCGCCGGCGCGGGTTGCGTCACGCCCTCGACTTCGACGAAGGCGCCGCGCGCGCGGTTGTGCGGATGCGCGATGGCTTCGTCGAGCGTCAGGACCGGGGCGAAGCAGACGTCGCTGCCTTCCATGATCGCGCACCACTCGGCGCGCGTCTTGCCCCTAAACACCTCGGCCAGGCGTTTGCGCGCCGCCGGCCAGCCGCTGCGGTCGAGCTGGTCGGGCGCCGACTCGCCCGCCAAGCCGGTCAGGCGCAGCAGCTCGGCGTAGAACTGCGGTTCGGCCGAGGCGACGCTGACATACCGGCCGTCGGCGGTTTCGTAGACGCCGTACCAGGGCGCGGTGTCGCCGTCGAGCACGTTCTCGCCGCGCTTGTCGCTCCAGGCGCCGGCCGCATGCGAGGCGAACACGTAGGTCATCAGCGAAGCGGCGCCGTCGACCATCGCCGCGTCGACCACCTGACCGTGGCCCGACTGGCGCGCCTCGAGCAGGGCGCAAACGACGCCGAACGCCAAATACATGCCGCCGCCGCCGAAGTCGCCGACCAGGTTCAGCGGCACGGTCGGCGGCTCGCCCCTGCGGCCGATCGAATGCAACGCGCCGGTCAGCGCGATGTAGTTGATGTCGTGGCCGGCGGCCTTCGCCAGCGGGCCGTCCTGGCCCCAACCGGTCATGCGCCCGTACACCAGCCGCGGATTGGCGGCCAGGCACGGCTCCGGCCCCAGGCCGAGGCGCTCCATCACGCCGGGGCGAAAGCCTTCGATGAAAGCGTCGGCGCCGATGAGCAGCCGGCGCAAGGCGCCGACGCCGGCGGGCGATTTCAGATCGAGCGCGATCGAAAGGCGACTGCGGTTGAGAAGCTCCAGCCGCGGATGTCCCGGCGGCGTCGCTTGCCCGGGCCGCTCGACGCGCAACACCTGCGCGCCCATGTCGGCCAGCATCATCGCGGCGAATGGGCCGGGCGCCAGCCCGGCCATCTCGACGACCTTGATCCCTTTCAGCGGTCCCATCGGCGCGCGCCTCGATCGTTCACATCTTGCATTCGGGACTGACCGGCGGCGCGATCTCGGCCAACGGCAAGGTCGACCTCATCGTGATCTCGCCCTTGTCCTCGCCCGCCTTCGTGGCCTGCACCACGATCAACGGCCGTAGCAGTTGGTGATCGGCCGCGCGCATCTCGACGTCGCCCACGATCGTCGAGGCCTTGAGCCCGGCCAGCGCGGCGCGCACCGCGGCCACGTCGGTCGACCCGGCCTTCACAATCGCCTGGTGCACCAGCTCGAACGAGAGATAGGCGTCGGCGTCGATGTAGGTCGGCTTGCGGTTGTAGCGCGCCTCGAAGGCCTTCACGAACGCGGCGTTCGCGTCGCCCGGCATCGACCAGAAATAGCTTTGCGCGGACCACAGGCCGACGCTCGCATCGCCATGCGCTTTGATCAGGATCTCGTTGACCATCGAGGACGAGAGCACGGTCTTGTACTTCTCGAACAGCTTGAATGGCTTCTGCTGCTTGATCAGCGCGATGCCGCCGGACGCGGGGTAATACATGAACAGGCCCTCGGCGGGCTTGTCGAGCAATTGGGCGATGTAGCTGCCCAAATCCGACGCCGTGATCGGCGCGAACAGCGTCTTGTTCACGACGCCGCCGCTCGCCTGCATCGCGGCGGCGAAGCGCGTGGCGGTGTCGTGCCCGACCGCGATGTCGGCCATCATCAGATCCCAGGTCTTGACGCCGCTCTTCTTCGCCAGGTCGACGAAGGCGTTGACCTGCATGCCGTCGGTGATGCCGATGCGGAAGTAATTGAGCTCGCAGTTCTTGCCGGTCAGATCGTTCGACGCGGCCGTGGCGTCGATGAAGAGCGCATTCAGCTCGGGCATCTTGGAGGAGATCGCCAGCGAGGTGCCGGACGGATTCAATCCGGTGAAGAACGACACGCTTTGCTGCTCCACCAACTTCTTGGCCGCGGCGATGGCGGACGCGGGCGTCCCCTCGTGATTCTGGATGACGAGTTCGTACTTGCGGCCGAGCGCGCCCCCCTCCGCGTTGAGGCTTTCGACCGCGAATCTCGCGCCGTCGTTGACAAAGGCCCCGCTGACCGCGAACGGGCCGGTGTCGATGTTGACGACGCCGAGCTTTATCGTGTCCTGCGCCATCGCGCCGCCTTGCAACGCCGCGACGGCGGCGGCGACGGCCAATATTTTCCTGAGCATAGGTTCCCTCCCTTTTCCTGGCTAGAAAGCTAAAGCGGCGCGGTGTTCCTCGAAGTCGATGTCCGCGGTCCGTCCCTGGTCGATGATTTCGCCCTTGGCCATGACGACGAAGCGCTGGCTGACGCGGCGCACCAGGTTCAAGTGCTGCTCGACCATCAGCACGCCGACGCCGGCGGCGCGGATCTGGTTGAACACGCGGGCCAGGTCGTCGACCAGCACCGGCGACAAACCTTGCGACGGCTCGTCGAGCAGCAGCACGCGGGGATTGCCCAGCAAGGCGCGGCCAACCGCCACCATCTGCTGCTGACCGCCGCTCAGCGCCGTTCCCATCGCGTTGCGCCGCTCGCGCAGCATCGGAAACAGTTGGAAGACCGTCTCCATCGTCCAAGGCCCCTTGCGCCTGCACGCGGCGCCGAGCGCCAGGTTCTCGCCCACCGTCAGATGCGGCAGGATCATCCGGCCCTGCGGCGACAGCGCCACGCCCTGCTGCGCCGCCCGATAGGCCGGCAGTTTCTGCAACGCGACGCCGCCGACTTCGATCGAGCCGCCGCTGACCGTCGTCCCGCCGAAGAAGGACATCAGCAGGGTGGACTTGCCGGCGCCGTTCTTGCCGACCACCGCCACCGCCTCGCCTTCGTCGACCTGCAGATCGATATCGCGCAGAACCACGGACTTGCCGTAGCCGGCGCGCAGGCCCTTGACGTCGATGAAACTCATGCGGCGCTTCCCAGGTAAGCCGCGATCACGCGCGGGTCGCGGCGCACTTCGTCCGGCGCGCCGTTGGCCAGCAGGCGGCCGAGATCGAGCGCGGTGATCGTGTCGCAGAAGCGGAACACCGCCTCGACGTCGTGCTCGACCACCAGCGCGGTGACGTCGCGCTCGCGCGCCACCGCCGCCAGATGCTCGAACAGCGTGGTCGTTTCGGCGGTCGACAGACCCGCCGCCGGCTCGTCGAGCAGCATCAGGCTGGGCTGGCCGATCAGCGCGAGCGCGATGTCGACGCGCCGTTGGTCGCCATAGGCGATGACGTCGGCGAACTCGTCGTAGACGCGCCCGAGGTCCAGGGTGTCGACGATGCCGGCCAGGTCTTTCTCGCCGAGCTGCGAAGCGACCAGCTCCAACTGCTCGCCCACGCGAATGCCGGGAAAGATGCTGGTGCGCTGGAACGAGCGCGACATGCCGAGGCGGCGGCGGCGCTCCACGGAATGGCGGGTGACGTCCTGGCCGTCGAAGAAAATCCGGCCGTGCGTCGGCTTGCGCCGGCCGGTGATGGCGTCCATCAATGTCGACTTGCCGGCGCCGTTCGGCCCGATGATCCCATGAAGCGCGCCGCGCCGGGCCACTTCCAGGCTCACTCCGTCGAGCGCCCTGAGGCTGCCATACGCCACGGTCAGGTCGTCAACGCGCAGCATGGTCGCCACCTCGCTGGGCTTGCGCGCCGCGTCCGCCGAATCTCGCAACTGAGTTGCGGATGAAGCCCATCGCGCCTTCGGGAAAGGCGACGATGACCAGCACCACGCCGAGACCGGTCAGCAATTCGAGGTTGCCGTTGGCGCCGAACTGATCTTGGGCGATCACAAAAAGCAGCGCGCCGAGGACCGGCCCGCTGACCATGCCGACCCCGCCGACCAGCGTCGACACCAGCGCGTTGCCGCCGGTGGTGAAATCGAGCAGCTCGGGCGACGCAAAGGCGGTGTGCAGCCCGGTCAGCAATCCCGAGACGGCCGCGATGAAACCGGCGAGCGAGAAGGCCAGCACGCGCGGCGCGTAGGTGTTGAAGCCGGAAAAGCGCATGCGCTCTTCGTTGGCCCGGATGGCGCGCAACACGCGCCCCGCGCGCGAGCGGCCCACCGCCCAGGCGAGCAGCATGACGCCGCACAGCGCCAGCCAGGCGACGGGCCAGAAGCCCTCGGGCCTGGAAAGCTGTGCCTGGGGCAAACCGAAAAAGGCGCCGGCGAAGCTCAGCGCCAAGCCGTCGTCGCCGCCGGTCACCGGCCGAAAGTCGGTGATCATCACCACCGAGCGCAACATCTGCGCCAGCGCCAGGGTCAACATGGCGAAAGGCAGGGGCCGCGCGCGTACGATCAGCGCGCCGATCAGGGCCGAAAGCAGCGTCGAGGCCAGCAGCGTGAAAGCGGCCGCCGCCATCACGTTCCAGCCGAACCGCGTCAACGCGATCGCGTAAAGGTAGGTAGCGCCGCCGGTAAAGGCCGCGGCGCCGAACATCATGAGGCCGCACTGATGCGCCAGGAAACCGATCGACACGGCGGCGATCCCCAGCACGACCGCGTCGCCCATCAGGCCGAGATAGTAGGTGTTCCGGATCACGGTCGGCGCGAACAAGCCGAGGACGATCAACGCGGCGACGACGACGCCCCGCTTGAGAAGATCGGGGTATCCCGCCCGTGCAGCGCTCGGCGTCATCGATGCGTCCGTCGCCAAGCCCTGCACGGCGTCCATCAAGCGACCCTCCCGCGGCCGAAGCCTTGCGGTCGCCACAGCAGCACGAAGAACAGGAGCAGGTAGGGCGCCATGACGGCGAGAGTCGGCGACAGCAGCGAGCCGAGGACCTGGATGAGGCCGTACACCACCGCGGCCGCGATGGTTCCCCCGACGCTGCCGAGGCCGCCGATGACGACGACGATCAGGCAGTTGATCAGGATGGACGCGCCCAAGGCCGGATCGACGGAGAGATACGGCCCCGCCAGCACGCCCGCGAACCCGGCGAACCCCGTGCCCATGCAAACGACCAGCAATCCCAGGCGGTCGGTGTTGACTCCCATGATCCGCGCGACCATGGGCGACTGGCTGACGGCGCGCACGTGCATGCCCGAGCGCGTGTACTTCAGCCACGCGGCGAGCGCCGCGCAGGCGCCGAAGCCGACGCCGATGAGAAAGATGCGGTACGCAGGATAGGGCTGCCCGAACAGGTTGATCGAACCGCTGAGCGAGGGCGGCTCCGCCACCGACAACGGCGCCGTGCCCCAGATCTTGATCACGACCTGGCTGAGGATCAGCGCCAGGCCGTAGGTGACGAGCGCGACGTCCATCGGCGAACGCCGTTGCAGCGGCCTGACCAACGCGTACTCGAACGCCACCCCGAGCAGGGCGAGCAGCGCCGGCACGATCGCCAGCGCGGCCCAGAAATTGAACATCCCCGAGATCGTGTAGCCGAGGTACGCGCCGATCATGAACAGCGCGCCGTGCGCGAAGTTCATCACGTCGCGCAAGCCGAAGATCAGTGCGAGACCGCTCGCCAGGATCGTGAGCAACGAGGCCAATGCGAGCGCGTTGGCCAGTTGCGCGATGTTCAAGATCTGCGAAAAGTCCATCTCGGCTCCGATCAAAGGCGCGCCCGGACGAAGGTTGCGAGGGTGGACACCGTGCGCCGGCCGACTCGCGTCCTCACACGGCCATGATCGCCGCGAGCCGCCCTCGCGCGCCGAGCGATCGCCGCGCGCGGCCCGTCGCGACGCCCGCGCGGCGCCCGTTTTCCGAGTTCGCCGACGCCCAAGGCCCGTCGCAGCGAGGCGGTCCGCGCCGCGCTGAGCCGCCGATTCGAGCATCCGAGCCCCTTCATGTCCGGCCCTCAGCCGTGGGTGAAAGTATGATTGCGATATATTACGCTACTGTACGATCTCGCGCAACGCCATTGGCGATCACGCTTGCGAATTCGATCCAGTCGCGGCCGAATTCGCCGGCCTCAGCGCGCCGGCGTCCGTCATGCGGCCGGCCCCGGCCGCGCGCACGTTCCGTCGGAGCGCACTTGCATCGACCGCGCGCCCGACGCGAAGCGACCGTCGAATCCGGTTGCGACTGGAAAGGGGCGAGAGACCGTGCAACGCGCGCCGAATGGCGCCCCGATTTCGTCGGCCCGAGCCACGCCTCGACCAGCGCGCACGCCTCGCGTTCCGTTCCCTTGCAGTCCGAGGATCGGCGCGACGCCGCCGGCGACACACGCTGGCGGCGGCTCCAATTCGCGCGCGAGCCGCGCAACTCGACGACTAGCCGACCAGCCTCCATCGACCCGGCGTCTCCGCGCCGTTCCCGGCCGTCGCCTATTGCGCTTTGCAATCGGGGCTCGGCGGCGGATACAGATCGGCCCCCGGCTCGATCGCGCGCATCGTGAACGTCGTCTTGCCGTCGGCGGACCGCACGACCTGCGCTACGCCGTTCTGGCGGATGAGGTGATGGTCCGCGGCCCGCATTTCGACGTCGCCGTAAATCGTGGGGGCCTTCAGCCCCGACAGCGCCGCGCGGACCGCCGGAACATCGGTGGACTGCGCCTTGACGATCGCCGCGCGCAGCATTTCCAGCCCCACCATCATGTCGGCGTCCGTATAGATCGGCTTGCGCTTGGTGAGCGCTTCGAAGGCCTTCACGTAAGCCGCGTTGCGCTCGCCCGGCATCGTGTAGTGATACGACAGCCCGTTGAGCACGCCGAGCACGGTGTCGCCCTGGGCGTCGAGCTGGTACTCGGTCGCGAAGCCGTTGCCGAGCACCACCTTGTACTTGTCGAACAGACCGAACTGCTTCTGCTGCTTGGCGAAGGCGTTGCCGTCGGACATGTAGAGCGTCACCATCAGCCCGTCGGCCGGCTTGCCGAGCTGAGAGATGTAGCTGCCGAAGTCGGTGGTGCCCTGGGGCGCGAAAAGCGACTCCTGCACGGAGCCGCCAAGCGCCTCGACCATTTCGGTGAACTTCTTGGAGAAGGAGTGGCCGGTCGCATAATCCGGCGAGATCATGTTCCACGTCTTGGCGCCAGACTTCTTCACGAAATCGCGCATCATCGCGGTGACGACGCTGTCCGGCGTGGTGACGCGGAAATAGTTCGGCTGGCACGCCTTGGTCAGCAGATCGTCGCTCTGCGAATAGACGTCGATCATCAGCGCGTTCAGATCGGCCAAGCGCGGCGCGATGGCCAACGAGTGATTGGAGGGCGTCTGCCCGGTTATGAAGCTGACGCCGTCCTCCTGAACCAGCCTCGTCGCCGCGGCTATGGCGCTGGCCGGCGTGCCGGCGTGCGCCTGCACCACGACCTCGAACTTGCGGCCGAGCGCGCCGCCGTCGGCGTTCAGAATATCGACCGACGTGCGCGCCGCCTCTTCGACCAGGCTGGCGTAGGTCGCGAACGGCCCGCTGTCGATTTTCAGCACGCCGATCTTGATCGGGCCCACTGTTTGAGCCTGAGCCGTCATCGAGGAACTGATCAGGCTCTGCCCGAACGTCAGAGCCGCGACGAGTCCGAAAATTCCCCAGGCTTTGCGGATCATATAAACCCTCCTTGGGTTCGCATCAGCGCAAACCGGCGACGGCCGGCGCGAATGGCGCGGCCGTGCATCCTCCCATGTCGAACACTAGCATATCGTCTATATGCGTATCCTATCTCGTCGCGACGCCGTGTCAATACCGGAAAGCGCGTCGGCGCCGTTGGCGCCGCGCGGCCTCACGCAATGACGACCGCGAGCTTTCCGAACTGCTCGCCTCGCGAAAGCCGGCCGAAGGCCGCGTCGATGTCCTCCAATGCATAGACGCTGTCGATCACCGGACGCAGCAGGCCCCGGTTGTAGACTTGCAGCAGCTCGCGGAATTCCGCGAGGCTGCCCCCGGTGGACCCGTAGATCTCGAGCTGCCGAATGAACAGCCGCTGGATGTCCGCGGGCGGATTCGACCCGGTCGTCGCGCCGCAGGTCACCAACCGCCCTCGCCGCCTCAGCGACCGCAGCGATTCGCCCCAGCTCGCTTCCCCGACGCTGTCGACGACCATGTCGACGCCGGCGCCGCCGGTCATCTCCAGGATGCGTTTGGAAACGCGTTCAGTGCGATAGTTGACGCCGCCCTCCGCGCCGAGCGCCTTGGCGCGCTTGAGCTTGTCGTCGCTCGACGAGGTCACGTAGACGCGCGCTCCGACCAATCGCGCGAGCTGGAGGCAGGCGACGGCGACGCCGCCGCCGATGCCGACGACGAGCACGCTCTCGCCGGGCCTCAGCGCCTTCTTGCCGAACAGCATGCGCCACGCCGTGAGATAGGCGCTCATCAGCACCCCGGCCTCGCGCAGGTCGGCGTCCCGCGGCAGCGGCACAAAGCATTGGCTGGGCATGGCGATATATTCGGCGAAGGTCCCATGCCGATGTTCGCCGCAGATGCGGACGGATTCGCAGAGCGGCTGGTCGCCCGCGAGGCAGTATCGGCATTTGCCGCAGAACGCCTCGGAATAGAGGATGGCCTTCATTCCCGGCTCGAGCCCGCTGCCCGGTTCCGCATGGACGATCTCGCCCGCGCCCTCGACCCCCATCACCAGCGGCAACGTCTGCGTGATTCCGGCGCCGCTGTCGCGGATGTAGAGGTCGACGCGGTTGAGCGCCGCCGCGGCGACGCGCATCACGGCCTCGCCCGGCGCAGGCTCGGGATCGGGAAAATCGCGCAGTCGCGGTCCGTCCGGCCCGCGATGTTCGAGAACGAGCGCCTTCATCTCCGGAGCCGCGTCCGACTGGCGGCGGAACGAGGCGTCGGGCGGGCGGCGAAAACCGCTTCGATCCCGTCGGCGAGCGACTCGAGCCGAGACATCCGACGGCGTCGCGCCGCGCGAGACCGGCCGTCCCGGTGTCGTGACGGCGGCGCATCCAGCACGTCGTGCCTCATCGGCGCTCCTCCACCCTTCGCGGCCCGATCGCTCCGCCGGCGCTCTTGTCGGCGAAGTACTAATACGCATGCGTACGGGGTGCAAGGGCGTCGTTCGGCCGGCCAGCGGGACAAGCGGGGCGCCCGCGCCTTCAGAGTTTGCGCGTGCGGCCGACCCACCAGGGATCGCGCAAGACGTTCTTGCGGACCTTGCCGACCGCCGTCACCGGCAAGGGTTCGGTGCGGAATTCGTAGCTGCGCGGGATCTTGTAGCCGCCGATCAGGCTGCGACAATGGGCGGTGAGCTCCTCCTCGGTGACGCTGGCCCCCTGCCTGAGCACCACCACGGCGTGCACGCTCTCTCCCCACTGCTCGCTGGGTATGCCGATCACCGCGGCTTCGCGCACGGCCGGGTGCGTGAACAGGACGCGCTCGACCTCGATCGAATAGACGTTCTCGCCGCCGGTGACGATCATGTCCTTGAGGCGATCGGCGACGTAGAGGAAGCCGTCTTCGTCGATCGTGCCGGCGTCGCCGGTGTACATCCAGCCGTCCTTGAGAACGGCGGCCGTGGCTTCGGGATTGTTGAGATAGCCGCTCATCAGATTGTCGCTGCGCACGACGATTTCGCCCAGCGTATTGGGCGGCGCGACGCTGCCGTCGGGCAGCTCGATCTTGATTTCGGTGCCGGGCGCCGGCTGGCCGGCGGAGCGCATGCGTGAAGATTTCGGGCCGGAAAGGATATGGTCGCGCCAGCGCAGCATCGTCGCGAAGCCGCCGGTTTCCGTCATCCCGAAAATCTGGAAGAAGCGCCAGGTCGGCAGTTTCTTCATCGCCTGCGCCATCAGCGCCTCGGGCATCGGCGAGCCGCCGTAGACGCAAGTCTGCAAGCTGCTCAGGTCGTAGCGCTCGAAGTCGGGATGATTGAGCAGCATGTTGATCATCGTCGGCACGAGCGTCGCATTGGTGACCTTGTGCTCCGAGATCGCCTTCATCACCAGCGCGGGATCGAACTTGGGCAGCGGCACGTGCGTGCCGCCCGCCAGCGTGATGTAGAGCAGGGGGCTCGCGCCGGCGAAATGGAAGAAGCCGCCGACGTAGGCGAAGCTCAGATCCTCGATGGTGGGCAGCATCGAAAGATAGGCGATGGTCCCGACGAAGAGCGCGCGGTGCGACATCATCACGCCTTTCGGGTGCGCCGTCGTCCCGCCGGTGTAGAAGATCACCCAGAGATCCTCGTCGCGCCGGTTGGCGTCTTCCATCGGGGCGTGGCGCTCGATCAGGGCTTCGTAGGAGAGCATGCCGTCCGGGGCGTCGCCGTCGCCCATGTAGACCAGGGTCTTCACCCAGGGAAGCTGGCGCTCGAGCTCGCGCGCCTGATCGACGAAGCTCTCGTCGACGAACAAGACTGAGGATTTCGAGTCGGTGAGCGCATAGGCGTTCTCGGCTGCCGACCAGCGGATGTTCAGCGGCGCCAAGGCGCCGCCGGCCCAGGGGACGGCGAAGAAAAGCTCGACGTATCGGTCCGAATTCATCGCCAGCGCGGCGACGAAGGCCCCGTCGGCGACGCCCAGGGCGCGTAGCGCGGCGGCTAACCGCGGCGTCCGTTCGCCGACTTCTCTCCACGTGCGCCGCCGCGCGCCCGAAATCGTCGCCGTGCCCCGGGGATTGCAGGCGACGGCCCGCCGCAAGAAGCTTGTTCCCTGCATCGCCTCTTCTCCTTGTTGCCGATCGGGCGACACGCGAGCGCATAACTCGTGAACGCGCCCGACCGGGACGTTGTCAACGGCGGTCCTCGACCGCTTCAATAGGTCGCCCGCCCTCCCGAGAGATCGAACGCTAAGCCGGTCGTGAAAGAACATGGGTCGGAGACGATCCCAGCGACCATGACGGACGCGTCGCGCCGCAGGCCAAAGCCGAACCGGCGCCAGACTCGAACGCGCATCCCTCGCCTCCCGTTCGCCGCGAAGATCTGACGGATCGCGGCCCGATCGCGCTCGAAAGGCCCTCGAGCGTCGCGCGACGTCAACGCCCGGCGCGTCGACGCCGATCGATCGTCCCCTTCGTCGCGGCGTCCGGCGCCTCGGCCGGCGGAGCGGTCCGCCGATCCGTCGATGCAGATTGTGTAGCGTATGATACGCATAGATATCAAGACAAGATTGCCGCCGAGTCGGCCGGCGGCGCCGCAGCCGAAGCCGCGGCCCGCGTCGGCCGATGCACACGGGCGTCGTTGGGCGCCGCGCGGGCGGCCGGGCGCCGCCGCGTCCCCGTGCGCGCAATGCGCCGCTTCGCCGGATCGTCGTCGACAAGGCGGAGTCCGAAGGCTTTCGGCGTCGCGCGCGCGAGCCGCCCGAGCGGATCGGCCGAGGCCGCGATCGGGCGGGGACGAGCGGAAACGAATCGCTCGCGCCTCGCGAGCGGCTGCCGGCGGGCCACGCGGCGCCGTCGATGTGCGAACGGCGAATTCTTCGTCGAGTCGATCTGGACGCGTCGCGCGCGTCGGCCGAAACGACAATTCCTTTGCATTTGGTTTACATTCGTACCATAATTCATTGGCATAATTTGCGTCGGACGCAGTTTCGCGCGTCGCCTGCGAAGGGTTGCAATCGCGCAGCAAGACGGCGCCGCAAGTCGAGAGAACTCAGATGGCCTATGATTTGAACTGGGAGCTGCGGCTGGGGTTCCTCGTCCACGACGTGTCGCGTCTACGGCGCAGCGTGGTGGATCGGGCCCTGAAGCCGCTCGGCGTGACGAGGTCGCAGTGGTGGGTGCTGGCCTTCCTGTCCCGGGCCGACGGCATGTCGCAAGTTGCGTTGGCCGAGGAGCTCGAGCTCGGCAAGGTGGCGCTCGGCGGCTTGGTCGACAGGCTGGAAAAGGTCGGCCTGGTGACCCGCAAGCTCGACAAGATCGACCGTCGCATCAAGCGCGTTCATCTCACCAAGGCGAGCAAGAGCCTCATCGCCGAGATTCGTGCCAGTGTCAGCGTGACGGAGAAGGAAATCCTGGAGCGCATCGACGACGTCGACTTGAAGGCGACGGTGCGCGCGCTTCGCGGCATGAAGGAGAATCTTCTCGCAATGCTCGGCCAGGCGCGATCCGAAGAGGCGGCGTCGGACGCCGCGTAGGCAGGGCGCGAGGTCGGGGAGACCGGCGCCCAGCGCCCCGCCGCGCCGAGCACGCAGCTTTTCATCGGTTCAGCCTCGGCTTCATGGCGAGCGGTCGGCGAGTCGGCTTTCGCCGCGATCGAGCACCAGGACTTGGCGCTCGAGCGCCAAGGCCCGGAAGCGAATCCTCTCGCCCTCGGCGAACATCTCCACGCGAATGGTCTCGCCGGGGAAGGCGTGGCCGACGAAGCGCACCGACATCGAGCGCAGCCGCTCGGGCCGTCGCGGAGCGAAGCGCTTCAGGATCGCGCGACACGCCAGTCCCATCGTGTTCAGGCCGTGCGAGATCGGCCGCTCGAAGCCTGCCGCGCGCGCCAACGCCGGGTCGGCGTGGATCGGCATGTAATCGCGGCTCGCCAGGCGATAGAGCAACGCCGCCTGCGGCGGCGTGCGATAGTCGACGGTCGCCGTCGGCGAGCCGACCGGCGACAGCGGCGCCAGCGGGGGCGGCGGCGCCCCGAAGCCGCCGCAACCGCCGTCGCCGCGCAAGAATTGAATCGAGCGCAGACTGGCGAGCCGCTCGCCGTTTCGCGCGTCGACCACTTCGGTGTCGAAAGCGATCAGAGCGCCCCTGCCGCGCCCCTTGTCTTCGACGGAATGAATGCGGTGCTCGGCGCGAATCGAGGCTCGAAGCGGAAGCGGGCGAAGCAAGTCGAAACGCTGCTCGCCGTGAAGAATCCGGGGCCAATCGATTCCGGCCGCCGGGTCGGCGTGCCAGAACGGCGGCCAACCCAGGATGACGCTCATGCTCGGCGCCGCCCGCTGCTCGCGACCTTCGTAGACGTAGATCAGTTCGTCTTCGTCGGTGGGATCGTCGCCCATCCCCAGGGCGACGGCGTAGAGCGCCGCGTCGCGCCAATCGTAGCTTTGCTCGGTCGGCTCGAAGCGGCGATTCCTCACATGCTCGAGGTTCATCGGGCGGCGACTTTCTGCGTGATCGACCGACGCGCTTCGTCGAGAAGGCGTCCACCCGCGCCGGGACCATCCTTTCGCGAACCCCGGACGCGGCGCGTTCGCGGCCCAGCGCGGGACGGAAGGCCGGGCGACCGCCTCGGCTTCGCCGATTGCCGATCCGACGATACGGCTGCGTTCATGCGCGTCCCCTCAGTTGGGCGTCAGCACGGCGCCGCCGCAGACGGAGATCACCTGCCCCGTCACGTACTGGGACAGGTCCGTGACCAGGAACTCGAGCGCGCCGACGCAATCCTCGACCCGACCGAGCCGGCGCAGCGGGATACTCGCCGCCTCCTCGTCGGTGCCGACGCCGCGACGCGCCGCCAGCGCGGCGACGCGCGCCGTCATCATGATGCCCGGCGCGATGCAGTTGGCCCGGATCCCGTAGGGCCCGAGTTCGGCCGCGAGATAGCGCGTGTAATGCGTGACCGCCGCCTTGGCCGCCGAATAGCCGGCCAGAAGCCCCTGCTGATAGGTTGAAATGGCGGACTGCGAGGAGATGTTGACGATCACGCCCGACCCCTGGCGCTTCATGATCGGCGCCACCGCCTGGCAGCAGTGCACCGCGCTCATGTAATTGACGTCGAGCAGGAATCGCGTGTCCTCTTCGGGCGTCTCGGACGCGCGGCTGCGTTCGGCGGGCGTGAGCGCGCCGCCGGCGTTGTTGACGAGAACGTCGACGCGCCCGAACGTCTCGAGCGTCCTCTGGATCGCGCCCTGCGCCTCGCCGCGTCGCGCCAGGTCCGCCTGGACGCCCACGCTTCGCCGTCCGAGCTTTTCGATCTCGGCGGGCACGCTTTCCGCGCTCAAGGTCTCGCCGAATTCCGCAGCGGCGTCGAGCCGGATATCGATCACCGCGACGTCCGCCCCGAGCTGCGCCAGCCGCAACGCATAGGCGCGCCCCAATCCGCGCGCCGCGCCCGTCACCGCGGCGACCTTGCCCAACAGCTTTGGCTCCGTCATCGTCCCGCTCCTCCCGTTTCGCGGCGCCGACTGACGAGGCGGGCGCTTCGAGGTAACGTGAGCATAGGATATCATACGCATGCGCACAAGCTGAGGCGCCGAGCGCCGCCCGTCGGATCGGCGCGATCGGGAACGACGAGCGATCGTCGGGCGGCCGGCGGCGTCGGCCTCGGCTAACCGGCGGCGGGCGCCATCAGGCTTTCCTGCGCGACGCTGGCGACCAGGCGGCCGTCGCGGTCGTGCACTCGCCCCGTGGTGAAACCGCGGCCACCGGCGGCGCTGGGGCTGACGGTGTCGAAGTGCAGCCATTGATCGGCGCGCAGCGGCCGGTGGAACCAGATCGCGTGGTTCAAGCTCGCGACATAGAGGCTGCGCTCGGCGGCGATCAATTGCGGAATATGCACGCCGGCGGCCGAAAAGTTGAGCCACCAGTCCGAGAGATAGGCGAACGCCGCCGCGTGCAGGAGCGGATCATCCGGTAAGCTCCGCCGCGTCTTGATCCAGAAGCGCAGTTGTGGCGTGGGCTGACGCGACATCGCCCCCTCGGTCAAATCGGCGATGCGCAGGTCGACGAGTTCGCTCTCCCGGAATTTATAGCCCAGCGCCCGTTCGGCGCCGACGGCCAACGCGGCCGGAAGATCGACGAGGCGCGGCAGCGAATCGGGGTCCGCCGCCAACCACGCCTGGGACTCCGGCGCTGCCATGTGCGAGGGCGCTTCCAAGGGCAGCGCGAACGTGACCTGGGCGTCGCAAACGAGCCTGGCGTCCGCTTGCGCGCCGCGCACGTTGCGGGCGCAGAACCGCTTGCCGTCCTGCAGCGCCGTCACGCGATACTCGATCGGCTGGTCGTGCCATGCGCCCTGCAGAAAGAGAAACTGTATCGCCGTCGGCGCACGGTCCTGCGGCGCCGTTCGCGCGGCGGCCATCAAGGCTTGGCCGATCAACTGGCCGCCGAACGTTCGGCCGTTCTCGTTGGGCTCGCCGCGCCGGCTGCGGAAACACCAGGGCGAGGCGGCCTCGAGAGAGAGCAAGTCGACGAGATCCGGCCCATCGCGCTTCAGCAAAGATTCATCGTTCATTCTGACGGGCTCTCCCCTGTGCGCGGGCGATGGCCCGATGAAGCCGCTTCACGACTGCGGTTCCTTCCATGCGTTATGGCCGCTCTCGTTGACGCTGACCACGCCGATCGTCCCGTCGCTGCGCGCGCGCAGGCGCGTCACCGACCCATAGCCCGGCGGGAAATGAACGAGGCCCTCCAGCCCGAGCGCATGCGAGAGCACGATGTTGATCGGCATGCCGTGCGTGAACACCGCCACGCGCGCGCTTCGGGCGCTTTCTGCAATCAGCGCGCCGAGAGCGTCGAGAACCTCGGCGCGGAAGCTCTCGGGATCGCCGCCGAGAAAGCGGATCGGGTCCTGCAGGAAACGGCGCCATTCGTCGTCGCCGTGAGCGCGCAGCGTCTCCATCGATCGATAGCGGCTGACGCAGCGATCGGCTTCGGCCCAGCCCTCGACGATGTCGATCGGCATCCCCAGGCGCTCGGCCAGCGGCTCGGCCGTCTGGCGCGCGCGCGCCAGAGGGCTGGCGACGATTCGCGTGACGCCCTCCTGCGCGAGAAGCGCGGCGACCGCGTTCGCCTGGCGCCGGCCGTCGGTGTTCAACGGCGGATCGTTCGGGCGCGCGACGTCGCCTTCGTCGGGTCGTCCGTGGCGCACGAGGATCAGTTTCATCGCCGGCCAAGCCGACGCAGGCGCCCGTCGCGGACGCTCTCGCGGGTCGCGCCGACGAAGGGCGCCGGTCCGATCGCTCCGAGCTCGAGGATGCGAAATCCATGCAAGGGTCCGGTCACTCGCAACTCCCCGGCGGTTCTCGAGCGCGCCACGCCGTCAGCGCCTGACCGCGGCGCGCGGCTTCGCGCAACCAGGCCGAAGGCTCGAAGCGCGGACCGCAAGCGCCGGCCAGTTCGTCGCAAGCCGCGACGAATTTGTCCACGCCCATCGACTCCACCCATCGCAGGACGCCGCCCGTGTTCTTAGGGAACCCCAGTCCGAGCGTCGAGGCGACGTCCGCATCGTCGGCGCTGAAGATCACGCCTTCTTCGAGGCAGCGCAAGGCTTCCATCGCCTCGGCGCACCGCAGTCGAAGCCGAATGGTCTCGACCGGCGGCGGGCGCGCGGCAGGCTTGAAGGCTTGCGTCAGCCCGCTCCAAAGTTCCTTCGCGCCGGCGCTCGGGTAATCGTAAAAGCCGCCGCCGAGACGTCGGCCGCCGCGTCCGATTTCGATCATCCGCGCCAAGATCGGCATCGCCAGTGAACGGCGGAACCGCTCGTCCAGTCCGTCCGCACGCGCCTGCAGGCCCTGCTGAAAGTTCAATCGAAGCGAGACCTCGTCGAGCGTCGCGAGCGGCCCGATCGCGCGCCCGCCGGCGATCGCCGCGTCCTCGATCGAAACGGGGGCGACGCCTTCGCCGACCATCGCCAGCGCTTCGTCCAAATAGGCGGCGAAGACGCGCGAGGTGAAGAAGCCAGGCCCGTCGCGCACCGCGATCGGGCGCTTGCCGAGCCGATCGACGAAAGCCAGCGCGGCGCGCTGCGTGGAGAGCGCCGTCGCCTCGCCTCGCACGACCTCGACCAGAGCCATGCGCTCCGCCGGCGAGAAGAAGTGCAATCCGATGAAGCGCTCGGGATGGCGCAGCGCCGCGGCCAGCCCGGCGATCGCCAGGCCCGAGGTGTTGGTGGCGATGAGCGCGCCCGCGGGCGTGGCCGCCTCGATGCGGCGCAAAACCTCGGTCTTGACGTCGCGGTCCTCGTCCACCGATTCGATGGCGATGTCGCAGTCGGCGAGCGAATGGTCGTCCGGCGACGGCGCGACGTTCGCCAGCAGCGCCGTCCCGGCCGCCGCCGAAATCCGGCCGCGGGAAATCTGGCGTTCGATCTGCGCCGCCAGCCGCCGCGATCCAGCGAGGGCCGATTGCGCGTCTCGTGCGATGAGCGCGACGCGCAGCCCCGCGGCTGCGGCCGCTTGCGCGATCCCCAAGCCCATCAACCCGAGCCCGACGACCGCGAGGCGCTGGACCGGCTTCGGCTCGTCGGCCTCCTCGCTCGCGCCGCGCGCAAGCGGGCCCCGATCAGCGATGGAAGCGTACGGCGTCATGAATCGGAGCCCGGTCGACGCGGGCGGCGTTGGCCTTCACGTCTGGATCTTCGTAACCGAAGGAGATGCCGAACAACAACCGGTGATCGGACGGGACGCCGAGATGCTCGCGCACGATGTCGGGATAGAGGCCCAGCGCCCCCTGGGCGCAGGAGCCGATGCCCCGCGAGGTGAGCGCCAGCATCAACGTCTGCGCGTACATGCCGATGTCGGTCGCCTCGCGCGTATCGAAGGGCTCCCGCATGAAGATGAAGACGACATGGGGCGCGTCGAAGAACGCGTGATTGCGGATATAGGCCTCCTTCCGGCGCACGAGGTCGCGCCGCTCCACCCCCATCGCCCCGTAGAGCCGCGCGGCCGCGTCGACCTGCCGTTCGCGGTAGACGCCATCGTACTTGCCTTCCGCCGGCCAGTCCGGTTTGTAGGGAACGCCCGCCACGGCCGCGCCGACCAGGGCGTCGCGCAGACGCCGCAGCGCCTCGCCCGACACCACGTGCGGCGCCCAAGGCTGCACGTTGCAATTCGACGGCGCCCATTGCGCCAACTCGAAGACCTCGCGCAGCGTTTGCTCCGGCGCCTCCGTCGGCAGAAAGCCGCGCACGGAGCGACGCAGACGGATCACCTGTTCGGCGGACATCGCCGACGCCTCTTTTGCGTTCATCGCTCGCCCTCGATCAATGCGACGCCCCGCCTCGCGTAAGCGAGCGCGAGCTGACGGCCGACGCGCGCGGCGTCGGGCAGGACGCCAGTGCCCGCCTGGCCGCGCGCGGCGACGCTCGCGCTGCCGACCGCGCCGCGAAACATCGCAAATGCTTGGTGAAAGGTCGTCATGCGTTCCCGCGAGCCGGCCAGGTCGTAGTAGAGTTCGAGGTAGTCGGCTTCCGAGGGAATTCCCAGCTCGTCGAGCGGCAATCCCAAGAGCCCGCCGTTCTCGTTCGGCGCCATGCGCCACGCCTGACTGTTGAACGCCACATCCACCAGGGGATGGCCGAGGGTCGAGAGCTCCCAGTCGAGCACGCCGACGACGCGCGGCTCGACGCGGTGGAACATGATGTTGATGGCGCGAAAATCGCCGTGGCAGAGCGTCGACAACTCGCTTTCGGGCACGCGCTCGGAGAGCCAACGGACCAGGCGATCCAGATCGGGATTGTCGTCGTCGCCGCTTCGAAACTGGCTCCACTGGCCCGACCATCGCTTCAACTGGCGCGCGAAGTAGTTGCCCGGCCGTCCGAAGTCGGCGAGCCCGACGGCGCGAAAATCGAGCCGATGGATCGCGGCCATTGTCGCGCACATCGAGCGAAACAGTTCTCGTCGCTCGTCACGCGTCACGCCCGGCATCGAGAACTCCTCGAAAACACGGCCCTCCAGCCATTCCATCAAATAGAACGGCGTGCCCAGGACACTGCGATCGGCGCAATAGTGAAACGGCTTGGGCGCCGGAACCACGGAGCCCTGCAACGCGGTCAAGACGCGGAATTCCCGATCGATCGCGTGCGCCGAAGGCATCAGGTTCTCGCCGGGCTGCTTTCGCAGCACCGCCCGCCAGTCGCCTCGGCGCACGAAATAGGTCGGGTTCGACATTCCGCCCTGGGTGCGCTCGACCTCGGTCGCGTAGCGCTGCCCTCCGAGCAGCGCGAGCAGGTAGTCGTCGAGCCTCGCCATATCGAAATCGACGCCGCGATCGACGGCCTGCGGATCGACCATGTCTACGAGCTCGCGCGCTTGCCGCCGAAGCCGAAGAGATACTGCGCGACGCGGCGCATCTGCACCTCCTCCGAGCCTTCCGTGATGCGATAGCGGCGGTGGTGCCGGTAGATATGCTCGAACGGCAGCGCGCGGCTGTATCCCATGCCGCCGTGCACCTGCATCGCCCGATCGGCGGCCTCGCAGGCCAGGCGATTCGCCCGGTAGTTGCAGATCGAGACCATGTCGCTGATCTCCAGCGGGTCGCGCCGGTCCATCTGCCATGCCGTCTTGAAGATGAAATTGCGCACCATCTCACATTCGGCGTAGAGCTCGACGAGCGGAAACTGGATCGCTTGCTTCTTCGACAAAGGCTCGCCGAACGCAACGCGCGCCTTCGCGTAGTTCGCGGCCCTGGTTATGCAATAGCGCGCGGCGCCGGCGCTCGCCGCAGCCTGACGGATGCGGTTTTCGTGGATGAAGCGCTGCGCCACCATCAAGCCTTCGCCTTCCCTGTGAAGGATGGCGCTGTCGGGCACGCGCACGTTCTTCAGTTCGGTTTCGGCGTGGTCGCTGGGCATGTTGAATGTCCAGTGGTTGTAGAGCACTTTGTGACCGGGCGCGTCGGTCGGCACGATGAACGCCGTCACGCCCTTGGCGTCGCCGGGCTTGCCCGAGGTGCGTGCGAACACCAGGTTGCCGTGCGCGCGCGCCACCTGACTGTTCCAGCGCTTCATGCCGTTGATGACCCAGTGGTCGCCGTCGCGTTTGGCGACCGTGTCCATCCAGGTGGCGTCGCTGCCGTGGCTCGGTTCGGTCAGCCCGAAGGCCAGGTGCATCTTGCCGGTGACGATGCCCTCGATGTACGTCTTCTGCTCCGGCGTGCCGTAGGCGTCGAGCAGCGACACGAGGGGAAAATTGCCGACGATCGACGACTCGTCCTGCAGGTCGTTGTGCAGGCCCAGCCCCCTGGCGGCCAGATGCTCGCGGATGGCGGCGATCATCAGACTGCCGACCGCCTGACCGCCGCAGGACTTGGGCAGGCCGAGCCTGAGATGGCCGGCCGTGTCGGCGCGGCGCTCCATTTCCGCGATCAGCGCCCTCCATTCGGCGCGCGGACGCCCGTCGTTCTCCCAATCGGTGCGGGCGTACTCCCGTCGATGATCGAAAAACTGCATGTTGGCGCGTTCGAGAGGCTTGATCTCCGCCTCGATGAAAGCGTCGAGTTCGGCCAACTTGGCGGTGATCGCGGCCGGCAGCTCAAAGTCCATGGACCCACTCCCTTCGCGGGCCGTGCGCTTCGGCCGCTCTCCTGTTCTTGTCGTATGCGCAAAATATCGTATGCTGGCGCACGAATGAGGTCAAGACGATTTCCTCGCCGCGATTTGGCGACGGCGACACGGAGAAACTGGCGGGCGACGTCGACGGCGGCCTTCCATCATCTTCGCCGATATCGTATGCTAGCGAATATAATCTCAGGTCGGCAAGGCGCCGCAAAGGCGGCTCGGCCCTGCGGGATCGCGGCTGTCTTCGAGGAGTTTGCAACGCGCATGATCGTTCGACGTCCGCTCCACCGCCTCGACCGACGTGCGCCGAGATGAACGCGCCGGCGGACGACGGCGACGCCAGCCGGGAATCGGCAAGCGCGAGCGAACTGGACGCCGTGCGGCTGGACGCGTTTCTTCGCGAGCGCTTTGCCGACCTTCGCGGCGCGCCGATCGTCGAGCGCACGCAGGGCGGGCTGTCCAATCCCACCTATTTCGTCGGTTACGGCGATCGCCGCATGGTGTTGCGCAAGCAGCCGAGCGCGATGCTGTCGGGCTCGGCCCATCTGATCGATCGGGAATTTAGGGTCATGAGCGCGCTCTACGGCTCCGAAGTTCCCGTTCCCAGGCCCATCCTCTATCACGCGCAGCGCGATGTGGTCGGCACGCCGTTCTATCTCATGGAGCGCATCGAGGGCCGCGTGTTGCACGACTATGCGATGCCGGGGCTTTCGCCGGCCGCCCGCAGCCGGAGCTATGACGCGATGTGTCGCGCGATGGCGGCGATTCACCGCTTCGATTGGCGGGCCGCGGGGTTGTCGGGCTACGGCCGAGAGGGGAATTACTTCGCGCGCCAACTCAACCGCTGGTCCGAGCAATGGCGCACGTTCCGGCAGCCGGGCGATTCCGACATCGACACGCTCGCGGCGTGGCTCGCCAGCCGGATTCCGGAGAGCGAGACGCTCACGCTCTGTCATGGGGATCTCCGCCTGGGCAACATGATGCTCCATCCGACCGAAGCCGAGGTCGTCGGCGTGCTCGACTGGGAGCTTTCGACGCTCGGCCACCCCTTGTTCGATCTCGCGTACAACACAATGGCTTGGCGCATGGCGCCGGACGAAAACGGCGGCCTTCGGGGACGCCCGCTCGCGGCGATGGGCATTCCGAGCGAAGCGGAATACCTCGAGCGCTATTACCAATATTCGGGCGGCGAGGAGCGCTTGCAGACCTTTCATAAGGTGTTCGCGCTGTTCCGCGCCGCCGCCGGCAGCGCGAGCGTCGCGGCGCGCGGGCGCAAGGGCGAGGCGTTCGTTTCCGACGCCGCCGCGATCGGCGGGAGGTTGGCGATGGCCTACGCCAAGCGCGGCGTCGAACTCATCGCGGAGTCCTGAACGATGGCGCTTTCGTCATGAAGACGCTCTTTCTCGTCCGCCATGGGGCGCCGGACGAAGGCAATCTCGAGCGACCGCACGATCCGCCGCTCAATGCGACGGGCCTTCGGCAGGCGAGCGAATTGGCGGCGCGCCTGACGGATGCGAGGATCGACCGCATCGTCAGCAGCCCTCAGCTTCGCGCCCGCAACACCGCCGCGCCGCTCGCCGAGCGTTTGGGTCTGCCGATCCATATCCTCGACGGGCTCGCGGAGATCGACCTCTACGCCGACCGTTACGTATCGCCCGAGACGATCCGCAGGCAGACCCCGGAACGTTGGCGCGAGTTCCTGCAATCTCCCGCGAGGTTTTTCGGGAGAGACGAAGAGGAGTTTCGCAGCGGCGTGCTGAACGCCGTCGCGGCTATTCTCGCCGATCCACGGGGAACGGCCGTCGCTTTGTTCACCCACGGCACGCCGATCCGGACGATCGTGCTGCACGTCGTCGGCGCGGCGAACGCGAAGCAATTTCCGATAAGCCATTGTTCGATCACGCGCGTATCCGGCGGTTCGATCGACGCGTTGCGCCTCGAGAGCGTCGCCGAGCCGTTGGCGTCGCAAGCGGCTCGATGAAGCGCGCGGCAGGCGCGAGCGGCGTCCAGGCCTATAGCGCGATGCGGCCGTAGGGATGGGTGCTGCTGACGCCGCCGTCCGCGGCGATACATTGGCCGTCGATGTAGGAGGCGTCGTCGCTGGCCAGAAAGGCGACCAGCGCCGCGATCTCTTCCGGTTGGCCGGCGCGCTTGAGCGGCGTGACGTGTCCGATTCTTGACTCGACCCCGCGCGCGCGCGCGTCCTCGAAGACCTTGCGCGTCAACTGCGTTTCGATCAGGCCGGGCAGCACCGCGTTGACCCGCACGCCCGTTCCGGCGAAGGCGTTGGCGGCGCATTGGGTCAGGCTGTTCACCGCCGCCTTGGCTGCGCTGTAGGAAATGGCGCCGGCGTTGGCGCGCAGCGAGGCGGCGGACGAATTCAAGATGATCGAGCCGCGACGCTGCGCCGTCATGTGGCGGCCGGCGTACTTGATCGCCAGGAAGCTGCTGATCGTGTTGATCCGGTAGACTTCGGCCCACTCCTCGACGGTCTGCTCCAGCAGCGGCGTATTGGTTCCGGTGGCGCCGATATTGGCGAAGAGCACCTCGAGGCCGCCGAGATCGGCGATGCAGCGCCTCACCATCGCCTCGACGTTGGCCTCGATCGACGCGTCGGCGACCATGGCGAGCGCGCTGCCGCCCTCGGCGCGAATGAGATCGACCGTCTCCTCGGTGTTGGCCGCGCGGCCGACCACCAGCACGGAGGCGCCCTCGCGCGCGAAGCGGATCGCGCTGTGGCGTCCGATGCCGCTGCCGCCGCCGGTCACGATCGCGCGCCGTCCCTCCAGCCGTTTCATGTTCCCTCTCCTCGAACTATTTGGCCGCGACCGTCCAGCCGCCGTCGGCGGCGATGACGGCGCCCTGCACGTAGCTGGCGTCGTCGCTGGCCAGGAACGCGGCGAGCGCCGCAATCTCCTCGGGCTCGCCGAAACGGCCGAGCGGCATCTGGGCCTGACGCGCATGAATCGTCGCCTCGTCGAACTGGGCGATCGACGCGGGTGTGCCGATCATCCCCGGCGCGATGGCGTTGACGCGGATCTTCTTGCCGCTGAGCTCCATGGCGGCAGCCCGCGTCAGGCCGACGACGCCGGCCTTCAAGGCGGAATAGGCGACCGAATCCTTGGCCGGATAGAAGGCGGAGACGGAACTCAGATTGACGATCGAGCCGCCGCCGCGCCGCTCCATCTGCGGCGCCGCCGCCTGCATGGTCCAGATGAGGCCGTCGACCCCGACCGCGAACATGCGGCCGAGCGTTTCGACATCGATCTCGGCGAGCGGCTGAAATCGCGCCCACACCGCGTTGTTGACCAGCGCGGCGACCGGCGCGGCGAAGTCGCTCTCGATGCGGCCGAACATCGCGCGCACGTCGTCGCGCCTGCCGACGTCGACGGCGTAGCCGCGCGCCTCGAAGCCCTCGGCCGAGAGCGCCGCGACGGCCGGCTCGAGCCGCCGCGCGCTGACGTCGACGCAGGCCAGGCGCGCGCCTTCGCCGGCGAATCGCTCGGCGATCGCGAGGCCGATGCCGCGCGCCGCGCCGGTGACGACGCAGACCCGATCCTTCAGCCGGCCGCTCACGCGCCGGCCTCGTGCGGCGTGTCGGCGAAGCGCGAGGCTTGTTCGCGCAGCTTGAACTTCTGCACCTTGCCGGCCGGTGTCTTCGGCAATTCGGCGACGATCTCGACGCGTTCGGGCCAGTATTGCTTGGCGACTTTCTTGTCCGCCATGTACGCCTGCACCGTATTCAAGTCGAGCGCATGGCCCGGCCGCAGCACGACGAAGGCGCAGGCGCGCTCGCCCAGGCGCGAATCGGGATAGCCGACCAGCGCGGCCGCGAGGACGGCCGAGTGCATGAACAGGAGGTTCTCGATCTCGACGACGGGCACGTTCTCGCCGCCGCGAATGACCACGTCCTTGACGCGGCCGTTGATGCGAATGTAGCCCTCCTCGTCCATGTAGGCGAGGTCGCCGGTGTCGAACCATCCCTCGGCGTCGAACGGCTCCATGTCCGGGCGTTTATAGTAGCCCAGGCACATCTGCGCCCCGCGCACCATGAGGAGGCCCGTCTCGCCGACCGCCGCCGCGCCGCCGTCCATTCTGACGACCTTCACCTCGACGCCCTCGAGCGGCCGGCCGTCGGTCTTCGAGGATTTTTCCAGCGCGCGCTCGGGCTCGGTCAGCGTGCTCGACAGCGATTCCGTCATGCCCCAGAGGGAGCAGACTTTCAGCTCGAGCTCGCGATAGACGCGCTCGATCAGCGCCGAGGGAATCGGCGCGCCCGCGCACAGGAACTTGCGCAGGCTCTGCGGTTTCGGCGCGCCGGCGGCGACCGCCTCGCACATGTCGGAGAGGAACGGCGCGGCGCCGGCGGAATAGGTGGCGCCTTCGCTCGCCATCAGCGTGACGCCGCGCTTCGCTTCCCAGACGTCCTGCAGGACGACGGTGGCGCCGATCTTCACCCCCAGCATCATGCCCGCGGCGTAGCCGGTCATGTGGCCGAGCGGCGAGCACACCAGCATCACGTCCTTTTCATCGAGGTGAAACCGTCCGGCCAGAGAGACGTTGCAGGCCATCAGCGTGTTCAGGCTGTGCATGACCCCCTTGGGCGAACCGGTGGTGCCCGAGGTGAACATCAGCACCGCCATCTCGCCGGGCGGCAGCGCGCCGATCGTTCCGGCGGGCGGCGGCGGCAGGCGCTCGCTTCCCGACAAGAGACGGTTGTCGAAACTGTGGGGCCCTTCGCCGTCGACCACGATCACGTGCTGCAATTTCGGGAGCGACGGCCGCAGCGAGGCGGCCATGGCCTCATGATCGAAGCCGCGGAAGAGCTTGGGGACGATAAAGACCTTGGATCCCGCGAAATCGAGCATGTAGCTCAGTTCGCGCTCGCGGAAGATCGGCATCAACGGGTTGACGACCGCCCCGACGCGGGCGCAGGCGAACGCGATGACGACGAATTCCCACCAGTTCGGCAGTTGGACGGAGACGACGTCGCCATGCCCGACGCCGAGACTGCGCAGCGACGCGGCCGCGCGCGAAACCATGTCGCCGAACTCCCGATAGGTGAAGCGTCGCGGTCGGTCGCGGTCGGCGCGGTCGGCGACGATCGCCGGCTTGTCGGGCGTGGCGGCGATTCTCGGCACGAGGAATTCGTCGTAGGTCTTGTCGAGCCAGTAGCCGCCGGCTCGCATCGCGCGGGCGTGGGCGGCGGGGTCGAAGCGCCGATCCGACATCCTTGTTTCTCCCTTTCGAGCGGCTTCGCTCGCGCCTCGCGCCGGCGGCGCCATTGATGCAGTAGTGTATCATATCATATATGACGATATTCGCGCAAGCGCGTCGATCGTCGCGGCGGGGCCGCCGAACCGGCCGGGTGCGATCCGGCGTTTCGCGCCTCTCGGTCGGCGGCGCCGTCTCCAAGGCCGCCGATCGGGCCCGGGCGGTTCGCGGCGTCGGGACGTTGCTTTTTGTCGACGTATAGATTATGGTATGTTAGTGTACAGATGTCGACCGGCGGGTCTGGATTTCGTCGGCGGCGGCGCGATGGCCGCGAACGGCCGGTCTCGCAGGCGCATGCCGGCGGCGTTTGCGTCGGCGAACAACGCGAACGACAGCAGGGAGGTTTGGATGACGATACGCGAAGGATTCAAGGAACTCGCCGCCAGGGGGATTTCACGCCGACAATTTGTGACCCAGGGCTCGATCCTGTCCGCGGGATTGATGCTGCCGGGCGCCCGATCGGCCTGGGCTCAAGCCTCCAGCGAACCCTTTCGGTTCGGGCTGATCAAGGCCCTCACCGGCCGCGTCGCGTCCGCCTACGCACCGTTGTACGCCGGCGCGAAGATCGCGCTCGAAGAGATCAACGCCGCCGGCGGAATCCTCGGGCGAAAGGTCGAAATCATCGAGGCCGACGACGAAGGCTCGCCGGCCAAAGAGCCGGCCCTCGTTCGTGAGCTTCAGGAAAAGAAAATCGATATCCTCCTCGGACCCGTGGGCACGTCGCCGACGTTGTCGGCGCTCTCCGTCACCACTCCGGCCAAGCTCATTCATACCGGCGGGTCGTTCGACGTGGTCGTCGCCGACGGCAAGACCTACCCGTACTACTTCCAGTTCAATTTCAATTCGAGCGTCGCGGCGAACATCACCGTCGACTACATCGCCGCCAACGCGAAGGACAAGAAGATCGGCATCGTCCAGGAGAGCTTCGCAAACTCGGAAGCGATCGGGAAATCGGTGGTGGCGGGCCTGAAGGAGAAGGGCGTCACCCCCGTCGGCTACGAGGTCTTCCCGAACGCCACGCCCGACATCAAGAGCTATCTGCGCAATCTGCAGCGCGCCGGGACCGAAGTGCTGGTGGTGGCGACCGGCATCGCCGCCAATTCGGCTCTGGTGTTCAACGCCCTTCGCGGCATCGACTGGTATCCGCCGATCCTCGGCTATTCCGGGCTGATGTCCGACGCCCTGCTCGACATCCTCCCCCCCGAGGCGCTCGCGCGCGTCTACGTGACGTATCTGAAGGCCTATTCCTACACGGCCGACGAAGCCCCGGCGGCCAAGCAGGTCGCCTACGTCAAGAAGCTGCTCACCTATCCGGAGACCAAAGGTCAGGAGCCCAACGCCGTCGTGTCGCCGTTCTACGACGCGATGAACGTCTACAAGTGGGCGATCGAGTCGGTGAAGAGCACGGATCCCGACAAGATCAAGGGCGCCATGGAATCGCTGAAGGATTATCAGGGGATGGCGGGGTCGCTGTCGCTCACGCCGGACAATCACTGCGCTCTCGGGGCCGAGTTGCTCACCTGGTGCAAGCTGGCTTCGGCGAGAGATCCGCGGGCGATGGGCGCATTTCGCGAGCGCGTCGCGGCCTGATCCGAGGGCGAATCGTGCCCGCCCGCGAAGAGGAGCGCGCGTAGAGAGATGGTGCGTCTCGTCTCGCGGGAGTCCGTTCGAACGACAACGCCGCCCGGCGTTAAGTGCCTCGCCTGGGCGGCGTTCTTCGCGATCGTGCTGACCCTGCCGCTGTGGGTGCGCAGCGACTTCCTTCTCTATCTGGCGACGCAAGCCGGCGTCTACATGATCGTGGCGCTCGCTCTCAATTTCCTGACCGGCTACGCCGGCCAGATCTCGCTCGCCCACGGGGCGCTCGTCGCGATCGGCGCCTATTCGACCGCCATCCTCTTGATCGACGCCAAACTGTCCTTTTGGCTCGCCGCGCCGCTGTCCATGCTCATCACCAGCGGCGCCGGGGCGATCATGGCGTTGCCCGCGTTCCGGCTGTCGACATGGTATTTCGCGCTGATCACCCTCACCTTCGCGCAGGTCGTCGACGAGCTCCTGGTGGCCTGGAGCGGCCTGACCCGGGGTTACAACGGCATCATCGGCATTCCGCCGCCCTCGATCGCTGGCCACAATTTCAGTCTCGGCGGCATCTATGTCGCGGTCGCGGTGGTGGTCGTTCTTCAATTCGTTCTCATTCGCAATCTCGTGCGCTCGCGCCTCGGCAGAGCGATGGTGGCCGCGCGCGACAACCCGCTCGCCGCGATCGCGTCGGGCGTATCGCTGGTTCGCTTGAAGATGTTCGCCTTCGTCGTCAGCGCGGCGATGGCGGGGCTCGGCGGAGCCTTTTTCGCGGTTCAGAAGACGGTGCTGACGACCGACGATTTCGCCGCCGACTTCTCGATATTCTTCTTGCTGATCGTCGTCGTGGGAGGATCGGGCCGACTTTGGGGGCCGGTCGCGGGAACGCTCGTTTTCTTTCTCGTGCCGGAGCTGTTGGGCGCGCTGCAAAGCTGGAGAATACTCGTCTATGGCGTCGCGCTTCTGGTTCTGATGCTCTTCGCCCCGCAGGGGATCGTCGGCCAGATCGAGAAGGCGTGGCGCCAGCGCCGCCCGCCGCGATCGTCCGCCGGCGAGGGCAAGATCGACCGATTCCACGTCGAGGGCGCCGAGCTTCGCGTCGAGCGCGCGACGAAGCGGTTCGGCGGCGTCGTCGCCCTCAACGAGGCGAGCGTCGCGGCGGCGGCGGGCGTCACCCACGCCGTCGTCGGGCCGAACGGATCGGGAAAGACCACCCTTCTCAACGCGATCTCCGGCTATTACGGCATCGACGACGGCGCAATCACCCTCGGGGGCGCGCCGCTGCGCGGCTTGCGGCCGCACAGGATCGCCCGGCTCGGCGTCGGCCGAACCTTCCAGACGCCGAAGCTCCTCAACGACGAGACCGTCCTCGACAACGTCCTGTTGGGGTCTTTCGCGCGCGAGAGGGCGACATCCCTGGAAATCGCGCTGCGCCTGCCGCGCGCCCGCGCCGAAGCGCTGAAGGTGCGCGACGAGGCGCTGCATTATCTCGGTTTCGTCGGTCTCGGCGACAAGGCGGCCGCGCTCGCCGGCGAAGTGCCGCACGGCCAGCAGCGTCTGCTGGAGATTGCGCGCGCCCTCGCCGGGCGGCCGAAAGTGCTGCTGCTCGACGAGCCCGCGGCCGGGCTGTCGCTGTCGGAACTCGACCGGCTCGCAAATCTCATTCGCGACATCGCCGAACATGGAACGACCGTCGTCATCGTCGAGCATCATCTGGAGCTGGTCGCCGGCATCTGCCGGTCGGTGTCGGTGTTCGACCGCGGTCGCGTCCTGACCGAGGGCGCGCCGGCCGAGGTGTTCTCCAACCCCGACGTCATCGCCGCCTACGTCGGGCGCAGGGCGAAGGAGCAACCGACATGACGGTGCTCTTGGCCGTTCGCGACCTCGACGTCGGCTACGGCCGCGTCGGCATCCTCGACAACGTCACCCTCGAGGTCCCCGAGGGCGCGATCGTCGTCCTGCTCGGCAGCAACGGCGCCGGCAAGACGACTTTGCTGAAGGCGATATCCGGGCTGTTGAAGCCCAGCCGCGGCTCGATCCGGTTCGACGGCGCCGAAATCGGCGGCGTAGCCCCGCGCGACATCGTCCGCGCCGGGCTTCTGCACGTCGCCGAAGGGCGGGCCCTGTTCCGCGAGCAAAGCGTCGCGGCCAATCTGGAGCTCGGCCTCTACGGCGCGCGGCTTTCCCGCGCCGAGGAACGGCTGCGCTACGAGCGCGCGTACGCGTTGTTCCCGGTGCTCCGCGAACGCGCCCCTTCGCTGGCCGGCGCGCTGTCGGGCGGCCAACAGCAGATGCTGGCGATCGCCCAGGCGCTGATGCGGAACCCGAAGCTGCTGATGCTGGACGAGCCCTCGCTGGGCCTCGCGCCGATCGTCGTCGACCAGGTGCTGGACGCCGTCGGCAAGCTGCGTCGCGACGGAACGACCATTTTGCTCGTCGAGCAGATGGTCGAGCGAGCGCTCGAGATCGCCGACTACGGCTACGTGCTGCAGAGCGGGCGCATGATCGCGCAGGGAAGCCGGGCGGCGCTGGCGGCGGGGGACGATGTCCGGCGCGCCTATCTCGGCGTCGCGTCGTCGTAGACGCGCGCGCCGCGCGGCGATCCCGCCGCGCACTCCGCGCCACTCGAAACGCCAATGCCGCGCGCGCCGTTCCGCTCCGGCAGGGCGCCCGACCGAACGGCCGTCACACCACGCGCGCGCCCGCCGCGCCGAAGAGCCCCTGCGGACGGATCAGCAGAATCGCCAGAACGACGACGAGAATGATGGTTTGCTGATATCCCGCGGTAAAGTAGGCGGAGCCTGTGGCCTCGGTCACGCCGATGATGAGGCCGGCGATCAGCGCCCCCTTGTTGTTGCCCAGCCCGCCCAAGGCCGCGGCGGCGAAGCCCTTCACCAACAGTGCGACGCCGAGCGCCGGCGAGGCGGGAATCAGAGGGGCGGCGAGATAGCCGGTCGCGGCGGCGAGCGCGCCGCCGGCGATGAACGACCAGCGGCTCAGCGCCGACGGATCGACGCCTCGCAGCAGCGCCGCGTCGCGATTTTCCGCGACGGCCATGATGGCCTTGCCGGTGCGCGTCCGGTAGAGCGCCTCCACCGCCAAGACGATCGCCGCCGAAATCGCGACGAGCGCGATCTGGTAGCTCGAAATCTGCACGCCGTGGATGGTGAACGGGTCCGCGCTGAGCGGCCAGGGCGCCGAAACGAAGACGGGGTCCATGCCCCAATACTTGCCGACCAGATTGGTCAGGATCAATGAAAACGCCAGCGTCGTGATGACCCAGGCGCCGCCGCCGGGCGAGCGCCGAAGGATCGGCGACACGGCGACGACCTCCTCGAGGAGAGCGATCGCGCCCACGATCGCCGCGGCGGCGAGCAGGGCGAGCGGCCAGACGAGCGAGCGATTGAGAAAGCTCGCCGTGAGCAAGGCCCCGATCGTGACCAGATCGCCTTGCGCGAAATTGAAGACGTTGGTGGGGCGATAGAGGATGTTGTAGCTGACGGCGACGAGAGCGTACAAACACCCGAGCGGGACGCCGGAAACCAGGATGTCCGCGATCATTTTCGCCTCGAGAATTCGCCCTCGACTTCGAGCCCGGGAACGAGGTCCGGCCGCGACGCGGCCCCGCACGCCTACCGAGAAGCCCGCCCGTCGAAGGATTAACGTACGCCAGCATACTATCTCTGTTTCCGGCGGCGTACAAGCGCCGTACGACGAGGCTCGCCGCTGCGCTGGCTCTGGTCGCAACCAAAGCGTCCGCGAGCGGCGGATCGCCCTTTAGACCCGGCTTGCGAACCGGTCTGCGCTAGAGCGGTTTCCTAGCGGGATGAATCGGCTTGGGATTCCCGCATCGGGTGAGTTCTGATTCGAGCTATGCGCCGGCGAAGGAGGCCGGGAGGCATGGCTCTTTCGAACGATCTTCGGGAACGGTTGGTTGCGGCGGTGAAGGCTGGGCATTCGCGGCGAGCGGCTGGCGAGCGATTTGGGGCGAGCGCGGCGAGCGCGGTGCGCTGGATGCAGCGGGTGCGCGAAACCGGAAGCTTCGCGGCCAAGCCGTCAGGCGGCACGGGGCCAAACTGATGCTGGGCGCACGGCGTCTCGGCCGGTTTCAGGCGCTTGCCAAGCAGCTTTCCTTGGGTGCAGAGGTGTCAACGCCCCAGAAGCCGGAACGGCCGGTTTGCGCCTATCGCCGACAACCAAAGCCAGCGACCGGGCCTCGGAATTTCACCATTACGGTGCGAACGGCGCCGCCTCATCATAGGCCGCGCGCGGGCGCTCCAGCCGCTTGTCGAGCCAGGGCCGCATGTCGGGGCGGGTCAAGACAGTGAGGCCTTCGCCACGGACGGCGCGGCGGACCTGTCGGCCCTCCCTCGCCCCGGCCTGTCGAGAGAAGCGCGCCGGGGCGCCAACTGGGCAAGCGCGCGGGAATCGCGGTATGCTTTGCTCTTAGGGATCGACGCAGCGGATTGCCTTAGGAGACGCGACGATGGCCGCTTTCGACGAGGACGCCGTGTTCGGCGCCAAGCGCCCGAAGCCGCCGGTCCACGAGATCGGGCAGCTTCTCGACGATCTCTCCGCGCCGGAACTGGCCGAGCGGATCGAGACGCTCAAGCAGGAAATCGCGCGGCTCGAGAGCGCCATCGAGGCGCGCGAGGCGACGCGCAGCGCCGCGAGCGCGTTCTTCAAGAGTTGAAGACCGCCGCGGCGCCGGGATTGTCGCATTTTGGCGCAGGCGCGCCGCGCAGCGCTCGTCGCCGGGGCCCGAATCGGCGAATCGCCTCGCTACTCGGACCTTTCGTTAACCATCTGTTAACGATTATCAATTATGAATCGACTCGACCCAATCTTCGGGTTCTGAATGGCTCCTATCCGTTCTGTTCGATGCCTCCCATCAATCAAGCCCTTAGCCGCCTTCGGGCGGCTATTTTTTTGGCTTGCGCGGGAACGGTTGGGAATTCATTAACCTTATCGAAAAGTAAACCAGCGCTCGGAAGCGAGCGGCGTTAATCTTGCGTTCGGTCTTCGGCGAGCGCGATTCGCTCGAAATGGGAAGGCGCCGCAGTCCCGCTGAGATAGGAGAACGGTTCATGGGTCGTCACGAAGGGTCGACGCGCAATTGGTCGGCGGCTGACGAGCCCACGGCGAAGACGGTTTCGTTCGTCCACCGGCTCGCCGCCTCGGACGCGTTCAAGTCGCTGTTCAAGGAGGGCATGACCTTGGTGGAAGAGGCGGCCGCCTACCTCGACGGCCCCGGGCGCCAGGAGTCGCGGCTGTTGCGGCGCCCCGTCGCCTTGGCCTACGCGACCGAGAGCATGCGGCTGACGACGCGGCTGATGCAGGTCGCCTCCTGGCTGCTGCTTCAGCGCGCCGTCAACGAGGGCGAATTGACCGCGGCGCAGGCCTTGTCGGAGAAGCATCGGGTCCGGCTCGCCGAGCAGGATATTTCCTGCGCGGCCGAACTTTTCGAAGAGCTGCCGGCGGCGCTGCGCCAGTTCAGCCTGAAATCCTTGCGCCTGCAAGCGCGCGTCGCGCATCTCGATCGGTCGATGGCGGTCGCCAACGGGCTCGCTCCGGCGCCGCGGCGCCCGGCGGTGGCCTCTCAGTTCGAGCGGCTTCAGGAGGCCTTCGCCCGCTGAGCAGCCGAGCCGTCGCCTCGCGCCGCGCCGCGGCGAGGGCGAGCTCGGGGAAAACCCAAGGGGTTGCGCGGCCGCACTTTTGTCGGCATTGGTCGGCAAGTCTCCCCTCGCACCGCAACCGACCGCGCGAAATGGCCGCCGCTTCCTCCTGTCGCCTCTATCTCGTCACCCCGCCGCTCAGCGGCGCCGACCTCGACGGCTTCGCGCCGCGCTTCGCCGAAGCGCTCGGCGCGGCGGACGTGGCGAGCGCGCTGGCGCGCATCGCCGCGGGCGCGGAAGGCGACGCCAAACGAATCCTCCAGCGCCTGATCGAATTGGCGGCGCCGCGCGACGTCGCTACGCTGGTCGAGAGCGACGCGCGGCTCGCCGCGCGCGTCGGCGCGGACGGCGCGCATATCATAGGGGTCGGAGCCGAGCTCGCCGAGGCCCTGGCGAGCCTGCATCCCGAGCGCATCGTCGGCGCGGGGGGCTTACGCTCGCGCGACGACGCGATGGCGGCGGGCGAAGCGGGCGTCGATTACGTCATGTTCGGCGAGCCCCGGCGCGACGGCTTCACGCCGCCTCTCGCCGACACGCTCGAGCGCACCGCCTGGTGGGCGGAAATCTTTCAGACGCCCTGCGTCGCCTTCGCCGGCGCGCTCGACGCCGTCGCGCCGCTGACGGCGGCGGGGGCGGACTTCATCGCGCTCGGCGACGCCGTGTGGCTGGCGCCCTCGCCCGCGGCCGCGATCGCTCAGGCGCAGGCGCTCGTGGCGAAGGCGACGGTGTGACGGCGACGATGAAAACGATCCGCGCGCGCTTCCCCTTGCTTCTCGCTCTGGCCGCTCTGGCCGCGCCGGCCGCGCCGCGCGCGCAGGCTCCTTCGCCGCCGTCCCAAGGCGCCGGTCCGACGCCCGCGCCGGAGTCGACCCCCGATCTGGCGTTCGGCGCGTATCAACGCGGCTTCTACATCACCACGTTCCGCGAAGCGATGAAGCGCGTCGCGGCCGACCCGAAGGACGCCGCCGCGATGACCTTGATCGGCGAAATCTATCGCGAGGGCTATGCGGTTCGACAGGACCAGGCGGAGGCTTCGCGCTGGTATCGCCTGGCGAGCGATCTGGGCGACCGGGAGGCGGCCTTCCTGCTCGGCGTGATGCTGCTCAACGGCGCCCCCGGCGTCGACAAGGATCGCGCCGGCGCCACGGCGCAGTTCGAAAAGGCGGCGGCGAAGGGCCAAGCCGGAGCGCTCTACAATCTCGGCGTCATGGCGATCGAGGGCGAGGGGGCCGGCAAGGCCGATTTCGCCAAGGCCGCCGATTATTTCCGCCGCGCCGCCGACGCCGGCGACGAAAACGGCGCCTATTCCTACGGCGTTCTCCTGCGCGAGGGGCGCGGCGTGCCGCTCGACATCGCCCAGAGCGCGCAATGGCTCAAGCGCGCCGCCGACGCCGGCATCGTCGCCGGCCAGGTCGAATATGCGATCATGCTGTTCAACGGCGTCGGCGTCGAAAAGAACGAGGCCGCGGCGGCGAAGATCTTTCTCCGGGCCGCCGCGCGCAACAACCCGATCGCGCAGAACCGCCTCGCCCATCTCTATGTCACGGGTCGCGGCGTGCCCCGCGACCTCGTCGAAGCGGCGACCTGGAACGCCTTCGCCAAAGCCGCCGGCCTCGACGACCCCGAACTCGACGCCGCGACCGCCCATCTGACGCCGGAGGAGAACGCGCACGTCGACCAGCTCGTGCGCCGCCAGGCGGCGTTTTAGCGGAGCATCCGGTCATCTACCGCGCCTTGCCGCCGCAGCGGCTTGCGCCGAAGCGATTCGCTCAAAACCCCTTCAGCGCGAAAACCGCGGGCCGCGCCGGGCCTCCGCGAGACCCGCAGCGAGGGTCGTCGCGAATTCCGCCTTCTGGTCCGGGCCGAGGAACGCCGCCACGTCCCAGCGTCGGCCGCGGCTGAGCAGCGACAGCCTTTGCGGCCCGAATTCCTGGTGATCGACGCGCTCGAGGCGCACCCAGGCCGGATTGAACCGCCATTCCCGCCGCGCGCCGCGCGCGCTCGCCCGCGCGAACAGCAGTTCGAAATAGGTGAGGTGAAAATCCTCGTAGGCGCGCGCGGCGCGAAAGTTGGCGCGGAAGGCGAAATAGAGAAGCGCGACGTCGAGCCCGAGGAAGCCGACGATCGGCCACGCGCCGGCGAGATAGAACGGCAGGCTGAAGGCCGCGCTCACGACGAAAGTCGCCGCCATGAGGACGCGAACGGCGGCGGGATCGAGCGAGCGGTGCGGCGTCAGCCGCACGGCGAGAATCGGCGCTTCGTCGGTCGCGGGCGCAGCGATCATGACCGGCCTCGAGCGCGGCGTCCGCCCTTGGCGGCGCCGCCGGGGCCGACTATAAGGCCGGCTTGGCGCAAGGCAAAGAAATGGCGCAAGGCAAATCGGCTCTCCCCGCTTCGTCGGGCCGGCGGGCGGGCAAGTCCGGCTCGGCGGCGCGCGAGCGCGTCGCGGCGATTTTCGAGCGGCTCGCCGCGGCCATGCCGGCGCCCAGAAGCGAGCTCGAATACGTCAACCCCTTCACCCTGCTCGTCGCCGTGGTTCTCTCCGCCCAGGCGACCGACGCCGGCGTCAACAAGGCGACGCGCGCGCTGTTCGCGCTCGCCGATACGCCGGCCAAGATGGCGGCGCTGGGCGAGGCGGGGCTCGTCGAGCGGATCAAGACGATCGGCCTCTACCGGAACAAGGCGAAGAACGTCATCGCGCTGTCGCAGGCGCTTCTTCGCGATCACGGCGGCGAGGTGCCCAACGATCGCGACGCGCTCGAGGCGCTGCCGGGCGTCGGGCGCAAGACCGCGAACGTCGTTCTCAACGTCGCCTTCGGCGCGCCGACGCTCGCGGTCGACACGCACGTCTTTCGCGTCTCCAACCGCATTCCGCTGGCGCGCGGCGAGACGCCGCGCGAAGTCGAGGACGCTCTGATGAAGATCATCCCCGAACGCTTCCTCGCGCACGCCCACCACTGGCTGATCCTGCACGGCCGCTACGTCTGCAAGGCGCGAGCTCCCGAGTGCGCGCGATGCGTGATCGCGGACTTGTGCCGATACGAGGCCAAGACCGTCGCCTAGGGAAGGCGGCCTCGTCCTTTTCGACAGGCGCGCGACGCGCGCCCCCCCCCCCGCGCGAAGGCTCAGACGGCGACCCCGGAGGTCGCGTAGAGCGTGCAGTCGGCGCTGGCCAATTGCTTGATCGTCTCGGTGAAGCTCATCGAGAGGGAGCCGGAGTAGGCCGTGTTCCACGGGTTCTGCAAGGTGATCGTGCCCGCGGCGAGGTTGACGCCGGTGATTTCGTACATGTGGTCGCCGACCAGATTGCCGGTCGAATTGTTCGGGGTGGACAGGATGATCTCTTCGCCCTTGGTCCAGTCCGTTTCGAGCGTCGACATCAGCGAATTCAGCGAGGCGGTCGACGTGCTCCCGCTCAGCGAGTAGGTGCTGAACGATTGATCGGTGATCTCGGTGAGCGCGGTGGCGGTCCCGCCGTTGATGTCCTCGTAGGCGTCGCCGGTCGTGTGCCCGCCCTCCTGCGCGGCGGCCGTCTGTGCGTTGAGCTCGACGTACGCCTTTTCGACCAGCCCGACCCACGACACCGAGCCGTTGGCGAACTCGAGCGTCGAGCCGTTGGCCCATTCGTAGCCGGTCATCACCGGCAGCGCGCTGTCGACCGTGACGTAGTCCGCCTGGCCGTCGACGAAGAAGCGGACGGTGTACACGCCGGCGCCGTCGCTGGTGATCATATTCTCGATCGCCGAGGGATCCATCAGCGCGGTCTCGGCGAGGGAAGAAACGAAGTAGCAGTCGCCGAGGTAGCCCTGGTTGACGTCGAGATTGCTCGGCGTTCCGCTGGCGCCGTAGAGCGGCAGCGTGGTCGTCTTGTAGGTCGGGCCGAGGTTCGACTCGCCGATCGCCGAAAGGCTGAGGCTGGGCAGGTCGGTCCCCAGGAACCACTCGCCGATCAGCTCGTTGACCTGGGTCTGCGTCGACGTGGCGCTGAGGTTGCCCAGCGGCACGGCGGTCGACGAACCGCCGTTCCAATAGGCGTTGGCCGAATTGCCGTCGACCACGTCGGCGGCGAGCTGCTGGACGTCCGCCGGGACGCTGATGCCGTTCGGCTGATTGAACATCGAGACGAGCGTCTGCAGCGTGCTGAACTTGGTGGCGTTCATGCCGCCGCCCTCGCTGGCCGCGGCGTCTTGCAGGATGGTCAGCACATTGGCGTAGGTCAGGGAATTGTTGACCATCAGCTTGGCGACGTCGGCGGCGATGCCGGGGTCCTTGAGCTGCGAGACGATGCTCGGCGCCGCCGTCACGGTGATGGTGGCGACGGACGCGGCGGAAAAGGCGCCGCCGTCGGACACCTCGATCGACACCTTGTCGGTTCCGGTGGTCGATCCCGCGACATAGGTCACCTGGGCGAGCTGGGCGGCGGTGAAATCGTACCAGGTTCCTTTGGCCAGGGTGACGCCGTTGTAGACGAGATGCCCGTCGGTTCCGCTGTCAGAGATGGCGTATTCGGTGATCGACTTGCCGGCAGGAACGGTGGTGGAGGCGATCAGCGACGACGCGGCGACCGACTGGCCTTCATAGAGGCTCTGGCTGGCGGCGGTGACCGTCGGCGGCGCAACGACGGCCGTCGAAACGGCCGCCGGCGATGGCGGGAGGCCGAGAATTTCCGCGAGGGTCGTCGCCAGGCCGTTGAGGGCGCCGGCGCCGGAGGCTTCTTCGACGTCGGCGAGTAGTGACGCGAAGGTAGTTTCGAAGGTCATGGGCGGCGTCGCTTTCGTTTCGGGGAGCCTCGGCGGAACGTCTTCTTTTCCCTGCTTCGCGCCCGTCATGGGCGCCCCGAGGTCGTCGCCGTCATGCGCGACCGGTTTCGAAGACTCCCCTGAACCCTCGCGGCAAACTTAGGGAAGGTTTGTTGATAAAGTCTTTGCATGTTGGGTTAAAACTACGCGAAGCGATCGGCCGGCCGCGCCCAAGCGTCCGTCTCGTCCTTGCTTGCCCGAGCGTTCTTCGCCCGCCGCGCGCGGCAAAAGGCGCTCGGCAACGATTCAGCAACCATTGATCGTCAATCCTACCTAGCGACGGATCGAACCGCGAACGTTCCTCGACGGCGTTCGCGAAAGCGATTCGCGCCCGACTTGCATGAGAGGCCGCTCCATGGGCTTAGCGTCCACAGCCGACCGCCGCCGCGCCGAGCCGGCGTCCGGGCCCGCTGCCGAGCGGCCGAGCGGCGAGGCGGATCGCGCCGCGCCGGCGCCTTCGGCGCCGCCCGCGGACCCCGGCCTGACCGCCCTGGCGATGATCGCCGGCTACTACCGCATCGCCGCCGACCCCGCGCAACTGCGCCATCTGCTCGCGCTGGGCGCCGCCGCCACCGCCGAAGACCTGGTGCGGGGCGCGAATTTGCTGCAGTTGAAATCGCGCATCCTCGCCGGAGCGCGCGCCAAGCGGCTCGACGTCATTCCGTATCCGGCGATCATCGGCCTCAAGGCCGGCGGGTTCGCCCTCATCGTCGCCGCGCCCGTCAAGGGACGGGTCCGCCTGATCGACCCGATCGCCCGCAGCGCCGTGGACATGGGCGTCGACGAGGCCGAGACGCTGGCGTCCGGCGAGGCCGTCCTCGTCACGCGCCGTCTCGCCGGCGCCGGCGTCGATCCCGCAACCTTCGGCTTCCGCTGGTTCCTGCCCTCGATCGCGCGCTACCGCAAGCCGCTCGCCCAGGTCGTCGTCGCCTCGCTGTTCGTGCAGGCGTTCGCGCTGCTGACGCCGATATTCTTCCAGCTCATCGTCGACAAAGTGCTGGTTCACAAGGGCTTCTCGACTCTGGCGGTGATCGTCGTCGGCATGCTGGGGCTCGGCGCGTTCGACTCGCTGCTGCAGTTCCTGCGCGCTTACACGCTGAACCACACCACCAACCGGATCGACGTCGAACTCGGCCGGCGGCTGTTCCACCATCTGTTCCGCCTGCCGCTCTCCTACTTCGAGACGCGAGCGGCCGGTCAGACGGTGGCGCGCGTGCGCGAGCTCGAGACCATCCGCAACTTCCTCACCGGCCAGGGCCTCACCTCGCTGCTCGATCTCGTCTTCACCGCGATCTTCTTCGTGGTGATGTTCCTCTATTCGGCCAAGCTGACGCTGATCGTCGTCGGCTCGATCCCGTTGTACCTCATCGTCGCCGGCCTGATCCGGCCGGCGCTACGCGAGCGCATCAACGAGAAGTTCAACGCCGGCGCCCGCTCGCAGCAGTTCCTGGTCGAGTCGATCGTCGGCGCGCAGACGCTCAAGGCCGCCAGCGTCGAACCGATGATGCAGTCGCAGTGGGAGGAGCGCCTGGCGGCCTATGTCGGCGCCTCGTTCGACGCCGGCGTGCTCGGCTCGGTCGGCCAAAGCGTCGTCCAATACATCAGCAAGGCGACGACGGCGCTGATCCTGTTTCTCGGCGCCCAGGCGGTGATCGACGGCGCGATGACGGTTGGCGAGCTGATCGCCTTCAACATGATCGCGGCGCAGGTCGTCCAGCCGATCCTGCGCCTGTCGCAACTGTGGCAGGACTTCCAGCAGGTCCAGGTGTCGGTGGCGCGCCTCGGCGACATCCTCAATGCGCCGCCCGAACCGACGCCGCGCAACGTCTTGACGCTGCCGCCGCCGGCCGGCGCCATCGAACTGCGCGGCGTCACGCTGCGCTACCGCCCCGATGCGCCGGCGGCGCTGCGCAACGTCTCGCTGTCGATCGCTGCGGGGGAAGTCGTCGGCATCGTCGGCCCGTCGGGCTCCGGCAAGTCGACGCTGACCAAGGCCATCCAGCGTCTCTACAGCCCGCAGGCCGGCCAGGTCATGCTCGACGGCGTCGACGTCGCCCAGCTCGATCCCGGCTGGCTGCGCCGCCAGATCGGCGTCGTGCTGCAGGAGAACATGCTGTTCAACCGCACCATCCACGAGAACATCGCCCTCGGCGATCCGGCGGCGCCGCGGGCGCTGGTGATGCACGCGGCGCGCTTGGCCGGCGCCGACGAATTCATCGCGCAGTTGCCGCAGGGCTACGACACGATGATCGAGGAGCGCGGCGCCAACCTGTCCGGCGGCCAGCGCCAGCGCATCGCCATCGCCCGGGCGCTGGCGACCAACCCGCGAATCCTGATCCTCGACGAGGCGACGTCGGCGCTCGACTACGAAAGCGAGCGCATCATCCAACGCAACATGCGCGCGATCGTGCGCGGCCGAACCGTGATCGTCATCGCCCATCGCCTCGCCGCAGTGCGCGACTGCGACCGCATCGTCGGCATGCAGAAGGGCGAAATCGTCGAGGCGGGCGCCCACGAGCAATTGCTCGCGCGGCCGGGCGGCCTTTACGCGCGTCTCTGGGCGCTGCAATCCGAACCCGGCAGGACCTTCGCATGACCTCCGCCCTCGGCACCGCCCCCGCCAAGGCGCGCGACGCCGCCTCGCCCGGCGTCACCGGACGCAACCGCGAGTTTCTGCCCGCCGCGATCGAGATCCTGGAGACGCCGGCGGCGCCTTTGCCCGTGGCGCTGATGCTGACCATCTGCGCCTTCTTCACCCTCGCCTTCGCCTGGTCCTTCATCGGCCGCCTCGACGTCAACGCGGTCGCGCCCGCCAAGCTCGAGGCCACCGGGCGCGTCAAGGTCATCCAATCGCTCGATTCCGGCAAGATCGCCGCCATCGACGCCGAGAACGGCGCGCGCGTGAAGGCCGGGGACCTGCTGCTCGAGCTCGATCCGGCGGAGGCCCTCGCCGACGAGCGCGGCGCGCGCGACACGCTCGACGCCGGCCTGGCCGAGATCGCGCGCCGCCGTGTGGTCGTCGACGCCGCGCGCGCGGCGCAACGCGCCGGCGCGCGGAACGGCGCGCCGACCGCCTTGCTCGAAGCGCTCGCCGCCGACCCGCAGGGCAAGATCGACTGGGGCGAGGCGTTGCCCGAAACCGTGCGTCTGCGCGAAGAATCGGTGCTCACCGCCGATCTGACCCAGATCGCCGACGCGTTGCGCGCGCTCGACAAGCAGATCGCCCAGAAGCAGGCGACCCTCGAGCGCCTGCGCATGAGCATCGCCTTCCAGACCACGCTGATCGACACGTTGAGTCAGCGCGTCGCGACGCGACAAGAGGCGATCGACCTCAGGGTCGGCACCAAGATCAATCTCTACGACGCCAAGGAGCAGCTCGAGAGATCGCAGTCGATGCTGGCCTCCGACCAGGGCCAACTGATCGAGACCGACGCCGCGGTCGGCGAGCTGCAGAGCGAAAAGGTCAAGGCGCTGTCGCAGTTCATCGCCGACAACGAGAACAAGGCCGCCGAAGCCGCCGGCAAGGCCGACGAAGCGCGCGACGCGCTCGCCAAGGCGAGCGCGCGGCTGTCGCACATGAAGCTCTATGCGCCGATCGACGGCGTCGTGCAGCAGCTCTCGGTGACCACCTTCGGCCAGGTGGTCGGCGCCGGCCAGCAGTTGGCCGTGGTCACGCCGACCGACCAGTCGCTGCAGGTCGAAGCGCTGGTCGCCAACATGGACATCGGCTTCGTCAAGGTCGGCCAGGACGTCGCGGTCAAGCTCGACGCCTTCCCCTTCACCCGCTTCGGCGCGCTGCGCGGCAAGGTCATCCGCATCGCCTCCGAGGCGGTGGACGAACAGGAGGCCAAGCGCTCGCTCGCCAACGCCACGGCGCCCGCCAACGGCGCCGGTCCGAGCGCGCCCGGGCAGCCGGAGAGCTTCGTCTTTCCCGTCACGGTGGCGATCGACCGGACAGCCATGCGCATCGACGGCGCGACGATCCCGCTGACCCCCGGGATGACCGCTTCGGTCGACATCAGGACCGATAGCCGGCGGATCATCGACTACTTGCTTTCGCCGCTGACCAAGACCGTGTCGGAGGCGATGACCGAGCGCTAGGCGGCCACCGCCAGTTCGACCGGCGCCGGCCCGTCGATAAGCGCCTGATTGAGCTTGGCGCGGTCGAGCTCGCCCTCCGAGGCGGAGATCACGATCGTGGCGAGGCCGTTGCCGCAGATGTTGGTGAGCGCGCGGCATTCCGACATGAACTTGTCGATGCCCAGCACCATCGCCATGCCCGGCACCAGCGCCGGATTGACCACCGCCAGCGTGGCGGCCAGCGTGATGAAGCCGGCGCCGGTGACGCCCGAAGCGCCTTTCGAGGTCAGCATGGCGACGATGAGGATCGTCATCTGTTCGCCGAACGTCAGATTGACGCCGAGCGCCTGCGCGATGAACAGGGTCGCCAGCGTCATATAGATGTTGGTTCCGTCGAGATTGAAGGAATAGCCGGTGGGCACGACCAGTCCCACCACCTGCTTGGAGCAGCCGAGCCGCTCCAGCTTCTCCATCAATTGCGGCAGCGCGCTTTCCGACGACGAGGTGCCGAGCACCACCAAGAGCTCGGCCTTGATGAAGGAGAGATAGCGGAAGATGCTGAAGCCGGTGAACCAGGCGATGGCGCCGAGCACGACGACGACGAAGATGATCGACGTCGCGTAGAACGTCGCGATGAGGGCGAACAGGCTGCCGAAGAACTTGGGGCCGTTGACGGCGATCGTGTAGGCCATCGCGCCGAAGGCGCCGAGCGGCGCGGCGCGCATGACGATGTTGATGACGCCGAACATCGCCTTGGCGGTGTCGTCGATCAGGGTGCGCAGCGCGTCGCCGCGCGCGCCCATGAACATCAGGGCGAAGCCGAACAGGATCGCGAACAGCAGCACCTGCAGCACGTCGCCGCGCGCGAAGCCGCCGACCACGCTGTCGGGAATGATGTGCAGCACGAAATCGACCGGCTTCATTTCGCTCGCCTGCTTGGCGAAGCCGGCGACGGCGGCGGCGTCGGTATTGCTGGCGGCGCCGGCGCCGGGCTTGAAGACGTTGCCGATGATCAGGCCGATGGCGAGCGCGAAGGTGGAGACGATCTCGAAATAGACCAGCGCCTTGACGCCGATGCGCCCGACGCTCGCGGCGTCCTTGATGTGGGCGATGCCGGATACGATGGTGCAGAAGATGATCGGCGCGATGACCATCTTGATCAGGGAGACGAAGCCGTCGCCCAGCGCCTTGATCCAGTCGCTCTTGGCGAGCCACGGCTCATAGGCGCCGAGCAGCCCTCCCAGGACGATGCCGATCAGCACCTGCACATAGAGAAGCGAATACCACGACTTGCGTTGCTGCATGACGTCCCCCCCAGCCGGGCCGCCCCAGCGCCTTCGGCGCGCCCATCGCGGCCGCCGGTTTTTCGCGCGCCGCCCCGACAAGAGATTTGATGGAGCGCAAATCAGCGGCTGGCAAGAAAAATATCCCGCGCCGCGACGGCGTCACGGCGGCGAGTGGGACGGTTCGTCGCATGCGCACGCGTCGGACCGAGTCGGTCCCGCGTCCCGATGGTACCGCCACCCCGGCTCGAACGGGGGACCTCTAGATCCACAATCTAGCGCTCTAACCAACTGAGCTATGGCGGCAGGTCCGGCGACGGCCGGGAAACTAGAGTCAAAGCCGGGCCGTTGCAAGGCCCACGCCGCGCCCACGCCGCGCCTGCGCCGCGAATCGTCGGCGAGCGGCCGCAACCCGCGCAAAAGATCGCCGCCCCGAGACGGGGCGGCGACGCGGGAACGGCGCGAGGGAGGAGACGCGCCGCCCGGCGAAGGGAATTCTTCAGACGGCGATCTTGAAGGTCTTGGCGACCTGTTCCTTGATCGGCTCGGCCGTCTGGGAAGCGAGCTTCTGCGCCAGCGCGCCGATTTCCTTGGTCTGGCCGGTGATCGCGTCGATCTGCTTGCGGGTGAATTCGCCTTGCAGCGCGACGTAGTCGGCCACGTTCTTGACCGCGATGACGGATTTGACGAAATCGAAGTTGGCGTCGACGTTGGCGCGCAGGGCTTCCAGCGCTTTGACGTTGATCGCGACCACGCCCGCTTTGGCCGCGGCGTAGCTGCTTTCGAGCGCGCTGGCGGCTTCGTCCGCCGCGCTCTTCGCCTTGGAGTACGCCGCGCGCGACTCGGTAAGGCCCTTTTCGACCACGGAACGCAAATTGCCCTGCAACTCGTTCAGGGAGGCGGCGGGCGCTTCGAAGGCCTTGGCGGCCTCGGTCAGGGAAGCGGAAACACTGGCGACCGACGCCTCGACGGCCTCGGGGGCCGGGGCTTCGGCAGCGGCCGGAGCGGGGCTGACGGCGACGGTTTTCTTGGGTGCTGTGGCCATGTTCGGATGTCCTTCGTTCAATGTCGGTCTTGTCGGTCGTTAGGGCTTACTCGGGGGTCACTTCTCGCCGGGCGTGGCGCTCTTCTGAATCAGCACGCCGATTTGCTTGGCTTGGGCCTGAAGATTGGCCAGTTGCGTCTTGAGAAATTCGCTCTGCAGCACGAAGGCTTCCTGCGGATCCTTGGCCTGCACCAGCTTGTGCGCGAGATCGAAAGCGGCGTTGACGTTCTGCTCGGCGAAGCCGAGAACCTGGGCGCCGGCCGATTTGACGCTGGTCTGAGCGGTCTCGGCCGCGCCATCGACGGTTCCCGCCGCCTTCTGCGCGACCGAAACGAAGCCTTCGAAGGCCTTGCGCGCCTGATCGACGCTGCGCTCGGCAAAATCACGCAATTCGTTGGGAATTTCAAACGGAGCATTGGCCATGTTCATCCTCACCTGTTCGCCTGAAATCGGCGCTGCATCATATTTTCCCGTTTATACCCATTTTTGTTGCAGTGCAACATAATTTTGCGGCGCAGCGCAAATTTTAACCCTGACGCAAGGCGATTGCCTTGCGGCATGGACGAAATGCGAGCGAAAGCGTTAAGCTTTTGCTAAGGATCGAGGCCGAATCGCCGCTCGCGTCGTTCCGGCCCTTTCCCAGGCGTATTTCGCCCAACGAGATCGCTTCGCCTCCATGGACGCCGCCGACCGAGCCGTCATGAATTCTCAAGACGTCGCCGCGCTGGTGGCCGGATCGCCGTTCGCCGAGCGGCTCGACCACGGCGCGCCGCTCATGGTCGCCGCGGGCCGCCCGGCGCGCGTGGAATTCGCCACGCCGGCGGCCTTGGCGCTCTTCCGGGTCGAGACGTTTCGCGCGCTCGAGGCCGTCGCGCTCGGCGCGCGCAGCCCCGGCGCGCGGCGATTGCGCCATCTCGTCGAGGCGCTCGCCCCGGGCGCCCGTCCGCGCATCGAATCGCTGCGATTCTTCGCCGACCGTCTGCCCATGCCGGTCGGGCTCATGTGCGCCCGGATCGCCTCGCCGCAAGGCGGGGATTTCCTCGTCTTGGCGACGCCACCCGCCCCGAGCGAAGCCGAGCCCCCGCCGGCGCCGGCCGCCGAAGCGATCGCGCCGGAGGCGCCGCCCATCGAAATCGCTTCGCCCCGCCGCTTTCTGTGGAGCCTCGACGCGGATCATCGTTTCGGCGCCGCCGATCGCGCGCTCGAAGAGACCGTCGGCCGCCACGCGCCGAAGCTCGGCGAATCGCTCGCCGCGCTCGGCGCCCGCGTCGGCCTCGAGAGCACGGGCGACCTCGTCGCGGCGATCGAGCGGGGGCGAACCTTTTCGGCGCTGCGGCTCGCCTGGCCCGAGCCCGACCGCGCGAGCGCGCGAATCGCGCTGATGTCCGCAGCGCCGGTCTTCGACGCGGCGCGGCGCTTCGCCGGCTTCCGCGGATTCGGCCTGTTCACCGGCGAAACCGTCCCTTGCGAGGTCGTCGCGCCGACGCCGGTCGAGCCCCCGCCGCCCGCCGCCGGCGAGCCGAACCCGGCCGCGCCGGGGGCGAGCGCCGATTCGCGCAGCGAAGAGAGCGATGGCCCCGTCAGGCCCGTTTCGCCCCCGCCCGCCGATCGGGGGGCCGAAATCGTCGTTCTCAGACAATCCGGCCTGCCGCAGACCGGCGGCCCGAACGTCGTGCCGATCCGCCCCGGCGCTTTGAGCGCGCTTTCGCTCCTGCCCGAGGACACGCGACGCGGCGGCGAGGAGCGCGAAAGCGTCGAGCTGACGACGCACGAGCGCGACGCCTTTCGCGAGATCGCGCGGGCGCTCGGCGCGCGACTGCCGTCCGGCCGCGAGGAGACGCCGGCCGGCGCATCGCTCGAGACGAGCGCGACGCCCGATTCGGCGGCGCCGGCGGCGCGCGATCTGATCGATCTCGCCGCGCCGCCCTCCCCGCCCGCGCCGAGCCAAGCGCCCGAGGCCGCGCCCGGCGACATCTGCGCGCTGCTCGACCGCCTGCCGATCGGCGCGATGGTGCTGCGCGCCGGGGAGCCGCTTTATCTCAATCGGACGATGCTCGATCTCGCGGGCTATCGCGACCTCGCCGAGTTTCGCGCCGCCGACGGACTGGCGCGCATGTTCCGCGGCCGCGACGCCCAGTCGCTCGCCGAGGCCAGCGAAGGCGGCGCGATGCCCCTCGTCGCGGCCGGCGGCGAACTGATCGCGGTCGACGGGCATGTGCAATCCGTTCAATGGAACGAAGCACCGGCGACGTTGATCGCGCTGCGCCGCTCGCGCGACGCCGAGCGCACGGGCGAGCTCGCCGCGCTCGAGCGCGAGGCGCGCGCCCACGAGACGAAGGCGCGCGATCTCGCGGCGGTGCTCGACGCGGCGGCGGACGCAATGATCGGGCTCGACTCCGCGGGCCGCATCCTCTCCATGAGCCGCCCGGCCGAAACGCTCTTCGGCTACGACCAGAAGGAAGCGGCGGGCGAAAGTTTCCTCATGCTGTTCGCGCCGCAAAGCCAGGGCGAAGCGGCTTCTCGCCTCGAGCAGGTCAAGCAGGGCGAGGACGTCGTGCGCGCCGGCGCGGGCGAGGAGCTCGTCGGCCGCGACCGGCGCGGCCAGTCGATCCCGCTGCTCCTCACGATGGCGCGCCTCGCTTCGCCGCAAACGCCGCCGCGCTATTGCGCGCTGGTTCGAGACCTGACGCCGTTCAAGGCGACCGAGCGGACGCTGGAGACGGAGCGCTGCCGGGCCGAACAGGCCAGCGCGCGCAAGACCGACTTTCTCGGGCGCGTCAGCCACGAGGTGCGGACGCCGCTGCAAGCCATTCTCGGCTTCGCCGAAGTGATGATGGAGGAGCGCTTCGGACCGATCGGCAACGAGCGCTACAAGGACTACGTCAAGGACATTCACGCCTCCGCCAAGCACGTGATGAGCCTGGCCAACGACCTCCTCGATCTCACCAGGATCGAGGCGGGCAAGATGGAGCTCGACTTCGCGCCGGTCGACGCCAATCGCGTCGTGCGCGAATGCGTCGCGCTGATGCAGCCGCAGGCCGCGCAGGAGCGCATCATCATGCGCTTGGCGCTGTTCGACAAACTGCCCAACGTCATGGCGGACGAACGGTCGCTGCGCCAGATCCTGCTCAACCTGATGTCGAACGCGGTCAAGTTCAACGAGCCGGGCGGACAGGTGATCGTCTCGACGGCCCTCGACGAAGCCGGCCATCCCGTCATCCGCGTGCGCGACACCGGCGTCGGCATGAACGAGAGCGAGATCACCGCGGCGCTCGAGCCTTTCCGCCAGCTCGGCGGCGCTCGCCGCGCCGGCGGCGCCGGCCTCGGCCTTCCCCTGACCAAGGCCTTGGCGGAAGCCAACCACGCCGACTTTTCCATCAAGAGCCGCAAGGAGCAGGGGACGCTGGTCGAAGTGGCGTTCCCCGCCGTCAAGGCGGCGCAGTAGGGCGGCCGGGTCGGCCCCCGGCGCCAGCGGCCTTAAGCCGATATTAGCTTCTTCGCGGCTTTTGAATTCTCCCCATCTCTGTTCGGCGGCGGAGCGATGCGGTCGAATTTCTTGGCGGGCGCGTTTCATCCAGCGATTCGCAGCGAGCGCGAACTCCTCGGCTACTCGGCCCTGGTCACCGCGACTTGCATCGCCCTGGCGCTGGCCGCGGACGTGGCGAACCAGTTGACGTTCTTCGTCGACTGGACGACCTGCCTGCGCTCGTGGGCCATTACGACGGGCATCGTTCTCGCGCTCGCGTTCCCGATTTCGCGCGCGATCGGCAAGGCGCACCTCGAACTCTATCGGGCCAAGCTGCAAGCCGAGACGTTGAGCCTCCTCGATCCGCTCACCGGCCTTCCCAATCGGCGCGCCCTGATGGAGGCCGCCGCGGTCGCGATGCCCGATCTGTTGGCGTTGGTGATCTTCGACATCGACAGATTCAAACGGGTCAACGACACCTATGGCCATCTCGCGGGCGACGTCGTTCTCCGCTCGATCGGTCAGATGATGGCGGCCGAGCTCGGCCCGTTCGGGCGCGTGGCGCGGATCGGCGGCGAAGAATTCGCGCTTCTATCCTCGGGCGTCTCGCTCGAAGCGCTGGCGAGGCAGCTGATTGCCTTCTGCGACAGGGTGGAATCGACGCCCATTCTGACTAAGGCGACGCCGCGGAATAAGTGCTTCAAGTTGCGGCTTCGCGACGGCGTGGCTTTATGGTGTAATTCCATTCGGGATGGAACGCGCCCCCTTCGATGTTCAGAGCGGTCATTTCCGCGT